>JAYUGZ010000367.1:0-11553 GCA_043767465.1 Cyanobacteriota bacterium | reverse complement strand
GCCAGCAACGCATCTCTCGAAGCTGCTCCGATTTATCAGCAAGAAAAACTGGTAATGGTGACACCGACTAGCTTTGCCAATAATCTCTCTGGATTTGGTAGCTACATCTTTCGGACAGTCCCCAATATTAGCATTATGGCCGCTCCCTTAGCAGAATATGCAGTCAAAACAGGCAAAACTAATATTGCTATTTGTTATGACTCCCAAGCACCGGATAACATATCATTCAAAGATGAATTTGTGGCTGCTCTAACTGCTGCTGGAGGGAAATTAGTTCCGACTGTTTGCGATTTTTCAGTCCCTTCTTTTAATCCCGAAAGTGCGATCGCCGATGCAGTCAGCAAAGGCGCACAAGGATTGATGCTAGCACCTCACATCGATCGCATCGATCGCGCAATTTTTCTAGCTCGCACCAATCAAGGCAAATTGCCACTCTACGGCAGCACGACAATGTACACGTTTCAAACATTAAAAGATGGACAAAAGAGCGTTGACGGGCTGGTTTTGCCTGTTCCCTGGCATCCTGAAACGAATCCCGGTAGCACTTTCCCCAAGAATGCTACTCAGTTGTGGGGAGGAGTGGTAAATTGGCGCACCGCAACCAGTTTTGATGCGACTCAAGCTGTCATAGCGGGATTGAAGCAAAGTAAGACGCGGGAAGGGTTACAACAAGCACTGAAAAGTCCGAGTTTCTCGACACCAGGGGCTAGTGAGGATGTGAAGTTTTTGCCAACGGGCGATCGGGCGGGTTCGCCTATTTTAGTACAAGTTAAACTTGGAGGAAGCTCTGGCTATAACTTTGTGCCGCTGCGGTAAGTTTGGTTTTGTGCGGGCGGGTTCTTCTGCCCACCCCACAATCAGATTTATTCTTTGTGGAACAGGCATCTTGCCTGTTGCTGAGTATGATACATAGCAGAGAATCTATAAGTTGAATTAGTATAATTTTTAAGATAAACTGAAATGAGTAGATTAAAGGAGAGCCTTGTATATGATCGCGCAAGTTGAAACCAAAACCTACACGGCCCAGGAATATCTAGAATTGGAAGTCAATTCTCAGGATCGGCATGAATTTATCAATGGGGAGATTATTCTGATGGCTGGCGGTTCACCGAATCATAATGAAATCACGAGTATCTTAAATGCTATTTTGAGGGTGAGTCTTAAGGGTAAACCTTACAGTATTTTTGCATCCGATCAGCGGCTTTGGGTTCCCCAGCTTAATAATTACACTTATCCAGATGTGATGGTGGTTGCGAAACCGATCGAACTCCAATCTGGACGCACTGATACAATTACCAATCCTCTGCTGATTGCTGAGGTTCTATCTAAGGGTACTAGAGCTTACGATCGCGATGACAAGTTTGCTGCTTATCGTAGTATTCCGAGTTTTCAGGAGTATTTGTTAATCGACCAATATCGGCTACGGGTTGAGCAATACTCTAAAACTGATGCGAATAAGTGGATTTTTTCGGAATATAGCTGTGCGGGCGATCGAGTTTTATTAACTTCTATTCCTGTGGAATTTTTGGTGGGAGATTTATATGAAAATATTGAGTTTGATGTGATACCAAATCCGGCTTAAATGTCTATTTTAGCCTTTGATGCCGTATCCGCTCGGACTTCGACGATAAAATTTAGATTAATTTCGGGCAAAAGTTGGCAATTTATGCGGTTCGCGTGTTATTAACATATATGCAAGCGCTGGGAATCATTTTAACCGTCCCGGAAATCCTCAATTTTATCTAATTCTCCCAATGGCGAAGTCAAAATCAATTTCTATTTCCAAAGTAACTCGCTACCAAAATGCAGCGCTAAATTACTATTTGGGGCTGACAGATTCGCCCTATCTTCACTACGGCTATTGGAAAACTCTGCCTGTACCCGCTGATGAACTCACGATCGCGCGCTTGCGCAATGCTCAGCAAGCTTACACGGATAAATTGTTAGATTTTATCCCGAAAGACATCAAGACTGTCCTGGATGTAGGATGCGGGATTGGGGGAAATGCGGCTTATTTGCTCGATCGCGCTTTTGCAGTCGAAGGACTCGCGCCCGATCCGTTCCAACAACAGCGCTTTCTCAAGTGTACAGGCGATCGCGCCATCTTCCACCTCACCAAATTTGAAGACTTCCAAGCCACCCACTCCTACGATTTAGTCCTCTTTAGCGAAAGTAGCCAATATATGTCTGCTGTTGATATAGCTAAAGGTGCGGCGGCTGTCCTAAATCCTGGAGGCTACGTACTGCTTGCGGATATGCTGCGCTCTAATCCTGATTATACAGCAGGAATGTTTTCTAACTGTCATGTTGTGGAAGAACTGGAAGCTGCATTGATGGAAGCGGGGTTTAATTTAGTAAAAGCTGAGGATATTTCTGCTCATATTTTACCAACAATTGATTTATATGTCGATACTTTCCGCAGGTATGGACTCAACACAATGATTTATGTTGCGGATTTAATTTCGATCGCGGTTCCGCCGATTCATAAATTCCTGCGTTGGATATTTCGCCGCTGGTTTAAGAAATTGGTGGTTGAAGGATTGGAGGCTAGTCAACTGTTTGAAAAGCATCTTTGTTATGAAATTCAACTTTGGCAGTTGATAGAAAACCGGGCGGTTGAAACCGCGTCTATACAGACAAAACCCTGATGGTGCGCGGGTTGAAGAAAACCGGGCGGTTGAAACCGCATCTATACAAATTACTGTAATTGTCATTGCGAGATCCTAACGAAGCAATCGCATAATCTCGGCGATTGCTTCGCTAAAAGCTCGCAATGACATATTAAGCTAAGCTATTGTGGCATTTGAATTTGATTTTGGGCTGGCTAGAAGCCCACCCCACAAATACCAAAATTACCCAAATTACCAATTCCCAAAATTACCAAAATTACCAAAATTACCAATTCCAAATTCCCAATTCCTTGTTTGGCCAATGCCCAATTCCCAAATATATGTCTCAATCAATTCTCGAATTTGATCGCACTTTTTACTCATATCCCTGCGATTCGCGAGTAGCCATCCACGATTTAAGCCTGAAAATCCCCGCCGGGAAGCGCTGCGGACTCATCGGTCAAAACGGCTGCGGCAAAACCACCTTGTTTCTGCTAGCAAACGGCTTGTACCAACCGCAACAGGGCATCATTAGCTGGGAAGGTGAACCCTTTCGGTACGATCGCAAATCTCTCATGAAACTGCGCCAAAAAATCGGACTCGTCTTTCAAAATCCCGAACATCAGTTAGTCGCATCCACAGTCGAAGAAGATATCTCCTACGGATTGTACAATCTAGGATTGCCAGAATCCGAAATTGCTCAAAAGGTGCAACAGGCGATCGAGCAATTCGACTTAAGCGAGCTCGCCCGCGAACCAATCCATAACCTTAGTTTAGGACAAAAAAAGCGCGTTTCGATCGCAGATATCATGATTCTCAAGCCCAAACTGCTGCTATTAGACGAACCTACCGCCTATCTCGATCCGCGCCACACCCGACAACTCATCGGTTTGCTGCAACAAATTCACGCAGCCGGAACCACCATACTTTTAGCAAGTCACGACCTCGATTTCATCTACCGCTGGGCTGATTGGGTGTTTGTCATGGATCGCGGAAAATTGATTCTAGAAGGAACACCGGAAGCCGTTTTTGCCCAACGGAATGTCCTGGAACAATTGCAACTTGGCGTACCACTGGCGATCGAGCTAATCGACCAAATAAAGGATCTCATTGACAAAAATCATAACTCAAAAATGCCCAATTTCGAGGAATTGCAACAACAAATTTTAGACGCGCGACGGCGCCTTTAATAACTCTTCAACCCACGCACCATCTGGGTTTTGTCTGTATAGACGCGGTTTCAACCGCCGTGTCTCTCGATTTAGCTTCTGGATTTAGCATTAAGTGCGATCGTACCAAATTTGCAGCGCCAACCGATGAACTTCGCGCCAACTAACATTATTAAGTCGAGCAATCTCCGCACAATCTTCGTATTCCGGCTGCACATTAACAATCGTTTGTCCAGACTTAGCAACTTTGATTTGCACTTCGCCATACTCTGTTTGAACTGTCTGGATTTCTCGGTGCAAAATAGTTCTTTGTTGAGTCGATCGCCTAATTCCCAAAGTAGTAGTCTCCCGAAACATCACAGCTTCGCAAGCATCCTGAAATTCGGGATGACAAATCACAGTTAACAACACACCCAACCGCGACTTTTTCATCACAATTGGTGTAGTAAAAACATCCAGAGCTCCGGCGAGAAACAAAGCATCAAAAACATAACCAATCGCCTGCGGACTCAAATCATCAATTTGCGTTTCCAAAACACAGACTATTTCCTGTGAATTAGTAATTGGTAATTGATAATTAGTTAAATCTTCCCTCTGTCTTTCATCCGTTAAATCCGTTACAAAATCCGTTGCTAATCTTCCTTCTCCCCTCTTTCTTACATCCGTTAAATCCGCTACAAAAGAAGCGGACGTACCTTCCTTCTCCCCAATCCAGAGGCGCAAAATATTAGGAATTGCCAGATTGCGAGAACCCGCACCCAAACCAATTTTCAGAACCTGCATCGACGGTGGCGGGCCGAAAGCAGAGGCGAGAGTACAGGCGATCGCAGTACCCGTAGGAGTGCACAATTCGCGATCGATCCCATTGCTATAAACCGGCACTCGGTGCGTTTCCCACAACCGCATCACCGCAGGCGTGGGCACAGCTAACCTACCGTGGGCCGCCTTCACCGTACCCCCACCAGTCGGCATCGGCGAAAAGTAAAACTGATCAATATCCAACCAATCCAAACCCAAACAAGTACCGATAATATCAACAAGTGCATCCGTAGCCCCCACCTCGTGAAAGTGAACCTCACTGGCGGGGATACCATGTACAGCACCCTCTGCATCTGCTAATTTGTCAAATATCGCCAAACTCCACGCTTCCACGCGCGGAGGCAATTTTGCAGCGATGATAATCTGCTCAATTTCCGGCAAATGGCGGTAATGAGTGTGGCTAATTTCGGCATCTGCTGCGTCGTGACTGTGAGAATGTTCTTCCCCATCATGATGATGCTGGTGGTGGTGGCGCCTGTCGAAAGTCGGCGATTCAGTTTCCGAGGGATCGAGGGCGGAGTCAGCAGCCGGATTGTTTGATTTCAAAGGCAAATCTGCTGCTAAATCCACATAAAATTTAGTTGCTTGTTGAGTATTGCGGTGGACTAATTCCGTCCGCAACTGGTACTCTGTCGAAATGCCGAGCAAATTGAGTTTTTCGATCAGGTAGTCTAAAGGAACACCCGCGTGTACAAGAGCTCCGAGGCACATATCGCCTGCAATGCCGGTTGGGCAGTCAAAATACGCTATTTTATTCATTATTAGCAATTAATTTTCATTATTGATTGTTTCACTGGATATTTCGATCGCCCAATTAACCTGCAATATCATAACATGGCAATTATTTACGGACTCCATCCAGTTGCACCCCAGAAAGACCGGATCGAGAAGATTACAAAAGCTCTCAAAGATGGGGCAGTGATGCTTTATCCCACAGATACAGTTTACGCGATCGGCTGCGATCTCAACTCCAAATCTGCCGTAGAACGAGTCAGGCGGATCAAGCAACTATCAAATGATAAGCCTTTAACCTTCCTGTGTTCGTCATTGTCAAATATCACCGAGTATGCTGCCGTCAGCGATCAAGCATACAGAATTATCAAGCGGTTAATTCCTGGGCCTTACACATTTTTGCTACCAGCTACCAAGTTAGTGCCCAAATTGGTAATGAACCCAAAACGGAAAACCACAGGAATTCGCGTTCCCTCCCACCCGCTTTGCTTTACACTTGTGGAAGCTTTGGGAAATCCGATTATTTCCACATCTGCTCACATTACAACTGATGATGAAGGTGCTGCACCAGTGCCATCTGGAAAAGCAGAAAGCTTTGGCAAAGCTGAACTATTTGACTGTTTTTTAAAGTTAGTAGATATCATTGTCGATGATGATTCCGATCCGGGCTATCAAGTTTCTACGATTCTTGATTTAACAGAAAGCGAACCGATTGTGGTTCGTCGCGGTTTGGGATGGGAAGCCGCCGCCGCTTGGGAAGAAGATTAAAATTTAAGAGTAATTAGACTTGAATTGCAAAAATCGCAAATTATCTTGAATTAATCTCCGTCCATTCTTCAACCCACGCACCATCTGGGTTTTGTTTGTATCGACGCGGTTTCAACCGCCCGGTATTATATCAAATTTAATTCAAATAACCCGTAGGGACACAACATTGTTGTGTCCTCTATCTTGCCCAACGGCCTGTCGGAATCGCCAGCTAACAAACCTGCAAAAAAAAGACCTAAGCCTCTACCTTAACTCCTTTCCAAAAAGCAACATATCCTGCAATATTTTTAGCAGCATCTTTCGGAGTAGGATAGTACCAAGCAGCATCCTTATTAACTTGTCCGCCGACTTCAACACTGTAGTAACTAGCAACACCTTTCCAACCGCAAGTAGTGTTAGTGCTGCTATCCTTGAAATACTCGCGGTTGATTGCATCCGCAGGGAAATAATAGTTATTGTCTACCATTTCGCACTTATCGCTCTCGGCCAAAACGGCACCATTCCAAATTGCTTTCGGCATCAGTTTATCTGCTTAAATTGAGATTCTCAAATATTGTAACTGTATTTTTGCTCAAAAGACCTAGAATAGGGTAGAAGTCAACAACCAATTACTGCAAATGTCAGGGTCGAATCCGCCAACATCTCTCGTGCCCTCCTCCCTCGAACAATCCCTCAAACATTCCTTTGGCTATGACTCCTTCCGCCCAGGGCAGCGGGAAATTGTCGAAGCTGCTTTACAACAACGCGATATGATGATTGTCATGCCGACTGGCGGTGGCAAGTCTTTGTGTTTTCAATTACCGGCTTTGTTGAAACCCGGATTGACGGTGGTGGTTTCGCCCCTAATTGCGCTGATGCAAGACCAGGTGGAAGCTTTGCAGGATAATGGGATTGGGGCGACTTTTCTCAACAGCACTTTGAGTGGCATGGAAACCCGATCGCGCGAAACAGCAATTCTCGAAGGTAAAATTAAACTGCTGTACGTTGCGCCCGAACGGTTGCTGGGTGAGAGATTTTTACCGTTTTTGGATATAGTAGCTTCTAAGTTAGGAATTTCGGCATTTGCGATCGACGAAGCCCACTGCGTTTCGGAATGGGGACACGACTTTCGACCAGAATACAGGCAAATGCAGCGAGTGCGCGATCGATATCCCGACATCCCCATTATGGGACTAACCGCCACCGCCACCGAGCGCGTCCGCCAAGACATCATCCAGCAGCTAAACCTGCGCAATCCCTACATCCACGTCGCCAGCTTCAACCGCCCCAACTTATACTACGAAGTCCGCCCCAAAACCAAGCACAGTTTTGCCGAAGTTTTGCAAATTATTCAAAAAAAAGGCGGTTCAGGAATCATCTACTGCCTCAGCCGCAAAAAAGTTGACGAAGTTGCCTACAAATTGCAACAAAGTGGCATCCAAGCCCTACCATACCATGCGGGCATGAATGATGTAGATCGATCGACCAATCAAACCCGGTTCATCCGCGACGACGTACAAGTAATGGTAGCAACAGTCGCCTTCGGTATGGGAATCAACAAACCCGACGTGCGGTTTGTAATTCACCACGACTTACCCAAGAACCTAGAAGGATACTATCAAGAATCAGGCCGCGCCGGCAGAGACAACGAACCATCCCATTGCACCTTATTTTTTGGATTCGGCGATGTCAAAACCATCGAATACATCATCGAACAAAAACCAGACGTACAAGAACAAAGAATAGCCCGCCAACAATTAAGGCGAGTAATTAACTATGCAGAATCCAGCGATTGCCGCCGCACAGTCCAGTTAAGTTATTTTGGCGATTCATTTCCCGGCAACTGCGGGAATTGCGATAACTGTTGCAACAAAAAACCAGTAGAAGACTGGACACTTGAAGCCATGAAATTTCTTTCCTGCATCGCCAGATGCCAAGAAAAATTCGGCATGAATCATATTATTGACGTGCTGCGCGGCTCAAAAAATCAAAAAATATTGCAATACCAGCACAACCAACTTTCTACCTACGGAATCGGCAAAGATAGAAGTCCAGACGATTGGAAAAGATTGAGTCGTTCGCTGATAAATCAAGGTTTATTAGACGAAAGAACAGACGGTTTTCCCATCTTGAAACTCAACGAGAAAAGTTGGGAAATCATGAAACGCCAGCGCACAGTTGAAATCGCCATCGAAGCGCCACGGGAAGTACAGGGAAGAGTGCGGTCTTTAGCCGTAGAAGTAGAAGGCTTGTTTTCCATATTACGAAGTCTCCGCAAACAAATTGCCGACGAACAATTTGTACCACCTTACGTAGTTTTTGCTGATAGAAGCTTGCGAGACATGGCAGAAAAACGCCCGCAAACTCTCACCGAATTTGAGGAAGTTTACGGCGTTGGTAGCAACAAGCGAGATAAGTACGGCAAAGTTTTCTTAGAAGCAATTCACACTTTTTGCAAAGAACAAGGATTACCAACTAGCCCTGTATCTCCTGATGTCGTTAATCTGGCAAATTCTCCATCTTATTCCCAGATGCAAACCTGGGAATTATACCGACAAGGTTTGACAGTTCAAGCCATAGCAAATGCGCGGGGGATGAGTCCTAATACTATTTCTGGGCATCTGGTAGAATTGATGGATATGGGCCGGGAAGTTGATATAAATTTGTTAGTAGAATCGGAAAGCCAGCAGGCTATCGTCCAAGCAATTGAAGTTATTGGGGATGAAAGATTGAGAGCAATTTATGAATTTTTGCAAGAACGTTATACGTTTGAGCAAATTAAGTTTGTGCGCGCTTGGTGGCGGCAAAATTATGTCAGTTTTTAACCGCAGATGTAGGCGGATTAACGCAGATGAACGCAGATGATTGATGGATAGGAGGGAGAAATGAAAATTAAAAAAGTGAGAGGGAGAAATATTTAAATCCACACGCATGAGACTATTTACATTCACGCACCGCCCTAAAGATTGAATAATATCGATGCAGCCGGAAACGATATTAGACTACTCTGTGTTCCCGGTGCACTCTACACTTTACAATTGTACAATAAATAGTTGACCTCATTAGCCAGCCATTCGTTAAACAGATTGTGCAATATTTCTTGATAGCGTTCAGGGGTTAATCCCGCTGGGATAAACTTTTCAACCATGAACAAGTGATATCCTCGTTCTGTTTCAATGGGACGAATCACTTCTCCGGGTTTAGCGCTAAATACAGCCACCGCTATGTCTGGTTTTAAACCCCACCGATCAACCTTGCCTTCGCAACCACATAAATGCCGGCGATTTTCGTCAATGTCGTAAAGGTGAGCAGCATCAAAAAAGCTGATTTCTCCTTCTTGAATTTCATAAAATATTTCTTGGGCAAGTTGTAGGTTAGCAAAAATTATTTGATAAAGAATTATTTGGTCGAATTGCAATTTGCTTTGAACAAAAATCTTTTCTACGTCTTTGGCAAATAAGTGTTCGGCTAATTTTTGGGAGAGAATTCGATCGCAAATTCCGGCCTCTAAGTCTTCTACGGAAATCATCTGCTCCGCCAGCCAAGCAATCGTATCCGCGGCTTTCTCCAGACGCTTCTCGCGCCGCAGCTTGTCGCCGGCAACTTGAATTTCTTCGGGAGTCACAGTTAACCCCCGTTCCTCGGCTGCTTTGTCAATAATTTTTTTCTGCAAAACTTGTTGACAAAATGGCTTTAATTGCCGCTCTTGTCTGAGTAGTTTGATGATTTCACTTGATTCAATCAATGGCTGGTAAAAGTCTTTCATCTTTCTCTCTCAAGCTATAGAAGTTGATTGAGTTCATGCCCCCGAGGCTTCCTGCGGGGGAGTTCGCGTTAACGGCTAACGGCTAGCTACAAGGTTTTATGCAAGCAAACTGATGAAATCAGCATTGGTTAAAGTTGTTGCACCTACTGCGTTAACTGTTCCCAAAACAACGGCTAAAATTCGATCGCCATTATTGGCACTAAACTTGACCAGAGTTGCGTCTGCTATACCGTCACTGTCAGTATCAAACGCGACGAGTACAATGTCTGTGGCAGAAAGTCCCCCTGTCAGCCCAATTTTATCACCTTCAGCGGCATTGAAATCAACCAGTATATCGGCTAAAAATAGGTTAGCCATAGAACTTGCGGTCTCGGGTCTAAATACAAAGGTATCAGCGCCGCTACCTCCAATCAATGTATCAATGCCGAAGTCGCCACACAGAAAATCGTCGCCGTTGCCGCCAATCAGCAAATCTTGACCTCTTCCTCCCCGCAAAGTGTCGTTACCATCGCCTCCGTCGATCGCATCATCACCTCTGTTACCTTTAACAATATCGTCGCCGTTTCCTGCAAAAATGCGATCGAACTCACTTCCGCAACTAATGACATCGCTGTCGTCGGTACCGCGCCAATATCCGTCGCCGTTGCTGTCGTAGGTGACAATTAATACCGCAGGATTGTTTTCTGGGGCGATAACTTCAGGAGCTGAGGTTGTTTCAGCATTGCTGCTGTTGGGATTGTTAGCAGGAAGCGCGATCGGCCAATAGCTGTTAGGGTTATCGGTTGGCTCAGAAATTATCGCACTCTCGCCGCCAGCATCCGCACTGTCTGGAGAGAAATTAGAAAAACTTGAATTGCTAGAAGCGCCGCCAGTCACCGAATCAAGCGCCGCACCGCCATTATTTGACGGTGTTGGTGCTGGAGTTGCAGTTGGCGCAGGAGTTGGAGTTGGCGCAGGTGTTTGAGTTGGCGAGAAAGGTGTTGGCGCAGGTGTTGGTGTTGGCGCAGGTGTTGGTGTTGGCGCTGTGATATTAATTGCCGGTGCAGAGTCTGTAGCTGGTGCTGGAGCTGGTGCTGGAGCTGGTGCTGGTGCTGGTGCTGGAGCTGGTGCTGGTGCTGGTGCTGGTGCTGGTGCTGTAGCTGTAGCTGGTGCTGGTGCTGGAGCTGGTGCTGGAGCTGTAGCTGGTGCTGGTGCTGGAGCTGGTGCTGTAGCTGGTGCTGGTGCTGTAGCTGGTGCTGGTGCTGGTGCTGTGGCGCTAGCAGTCGGAGGAGTATTTGAACCGCTGCTAGCTGAGGCGCTCGCAGTGCTAGAAGTGCCGCCCGGAGAAGTCGCTGTCGCGCTGCTGCTGCTCCCTGTCCCAGAAGTCGCTGTCGCGCTGCTACTGCTCCCTGTCCCAGAAGTCGCTGTCGCGCTGCTGCTGCTGCTCGCACCGCTGCTTTCTCCTAACGGTGCTGGCGCTGGTGTAGGCGCTGGTGTAGGCGCTGGAGCTGGCGCTGGTGTAGGCGCTGGTGTAGGCGCTGGAGCAGGTGCAGGCACTGGAGCAGGTGCAGGCACTGCTGCTGGGGCCGAAGCTGTGGCGCTAGTAATTGGGGGCGTGACTGTAGAAGCACTCGCTGCGGCGCTACCGCTGCTAGATGTAGCCCCCGCAGCGTAAGCAGTCTCACTGCTGGTACTGCTTCCCGTCGGGGAAGTGGCTGTCGCGCTGCTGGTA
>JAYUGZ010000366.1:0-11569 GCA_043767465.1 Cyanobacteriota bacterium | reverse complement strand
GTGAGGGCTTTGCGATGCCAAGACGGAGATTTGAACTCCGGACACGTGGATTTTCAGTCCACTGCTCTACCAACTGAGCTATCTCGGCTTGTTTTTTTTCCGCTTTATTATCTTAGCAGACACATACAGAATTTAGCAAGCACTTTTTCAAAATATTTTTTAGAGCGCCCGGAACCGCCTGCCTGTAAGCTAAAAGCGGCAACCTAAAATCCAAAAATCGCTATGGCACTGCAACATCGGGACAGCGGGGACAAGAGTCTGCTTGTCTTGGGCATAATTTGGCTGCTGGGGGCAATTAGCGATCGCCTCTGGTTTGCCCTCGATCGATCCATCCCCGCCTGGGATCAGGCAGAATACCTCACTAGCACGCTGAATTACTTGCAGGCGTTGCAGCATCCTGTGTGGTTTTCCGGCGAGTGGTGGACAAACTTCTGGCTGCTTTCGACGAAAATTCCGCCCTTGGTGTACATCTTAACGGTGCCGTTTCTGCATATTTTTGGTACTGGGGTCGATCGCGCAACCCTGGTTCATTTATTATTTAGTGCAATTCTGCTGGCTTCAGTCTACAGTCTGGGCGTCAAATTATTTAACCGACAAGTGGGTTTGTGGGCCGCTGCAATTTGCGTTTTGTTACCGGGACTTTATCGGTACCGCTTGCAATTTTTACTTGATTTTCCCGTCACTGCGGCGATTACTTTTTGTTTTTATTGTCTGACAATGTGGAAGAAGGAAGAAGGTTCGGCAGCGGATTTTGTAGCGGATGTAGCGGATAGACTGAAGTTGGAAAAAAGAACCAAAAAGAAGCATAAATTCTCCCCATCGGGGGCGGGCACGGGGGCACCGCCCCTACATACCCTCTCCCCGTCATCTTTCTTTTGGGCGATCGCCTTTGGCATATCTCTGGGTTTATCAATATTAGTTAAACATACTACTGTATTGTTTCTGTTTGCGCCGATTTTGTGGTTGGCGGTTGGTGCTGTGCGCCAAAAAGCTTGGGGCAGATTAGCTCAATTAGCAGGTGCTTTGTTGCTGTCTGCGGCGGTGTTTGGGCCTTGGGCGAAAACGAATTGGCTGTTAATTTTGACCGGGGGAAAACGGGCAACGATCGATTCTGCGATCGCCGAGGGAGATCCGGGCCTGAATACCATCAATGCTTGGATTTACTATATTCAGCACTTACCCGAACAGGTTTCTTGGCCTTTGTTACTTATTCCGTTAGTTGGATTTATACTTTATTATTGGCGAAATCGAGCGGACAGTCAGTCAATCTTGCACCTTAAATCCTGTCGGTGGCTGGCAGTGTTTTGGGTGGGAGCTTATTTAATTAATTCCCTAAATCTCAACAAAGATGACCGATATGTGATACCTTATTTGCCAGTTTTATCTATTTTCTTAGCCTACTGTTTAACGCTGTGGCCTCCTCGTTGGGGGCGACAAATTCGCTGGGGAACAATTGGCGTGGCAATGGTGGCGATGCTGTTCCATATGTGGCCGCTGGGGGGTGGTTTTGGACATAGCTTAGTTGAATTTGTTAGTCCGGGGAATTCTAGCTATCCTTATTTGGGGAAAGAGTGGCCGCATCAAGAGGTAATTGCCGAAATTATCGCTACGGAACCTTATTTGCAATCGACTTTGGGCGTGTTACCTTCGACGCCGGAAATTAATCAGCATAATTTGAATTATTACGGTGCTTTGGCGAATTTTCAGGTGTACGGGCGGCAGGTGGGAACGAATTTAAAAGAAGTGCCGCAAGATGTGCGATCGCTGGCTTGGTTTTTAACTAAAACTGGGCCGCAAGGTTCGATTCGCGAAAAAATTAAGAAAGCTCAAAATGCAGCGGTGGCTGCGATCGAAACAGGTGGCAAGTTTAACTTGCAAAAAAGTTGGGTTTTGCCTGACAATACTAATTTGAATCTTTATCGCAAACGATCGCACCCGGTGGAAGTACAGCCGTTGCATGAAGCGCGATCGCAAGTACAATTAGATCAGGTGACTGTCTTGGCAAAACCTGTTCCCGGTGTGGCGCTACCGGTTACTTATACTTGGTCTGGGCCTTGGCAGCAGTTGCAGTCTGGTTTAGTGTTGTTAACGTGGCAAAATCAGCAGTCTGGGGATATTGCACCGGGACAGACTGTGAGGATTTTACACGATCGCGCGATCGGCCAGGCAACTTTGCATCCGGGGATACTGGAAGCCGATAAATTTGCTGTGGGGTTTCTTGTGGTCGATCGCACGGCGATGCTGATTCCTGCTAATATTGCACCCGGAAGGTACACTCTGCAAGCTACTTATCTCGATCGCAAAACCGGTGAAACTTACCCGATCGATGTGCCGGCCGTGAGTGTTAAAATCGAGGCAGAGCCTCTGGATATGCGTTCCCAGGCAAAGCAGGGGAACGAGAGTAAAGTCCCTGAAAACGAGGATAAGCCTGAGTTAGATTTAGTGACTCAATTGCGGGAGATGGCGGTTAATTTACCCAAAGGATTGCCCGGTTTAGAACCTGTGTTCGAGCAGATTGGGCGGATCAATCAGTACGATCCAACTCAAGATTATACCGTGCAAGCGGAACAAGCGTTAGAATATCGGCTGAAGCAGGAACCCAATAATCTAGAATTCGCTTATGCTTTGGCATTTTCTAGAGTATTGCAGCAGAATGTCGAAAGCGCGATCGCAGCTTTAGAAAAAGTTACCCAACTCGACTCTCAAAACCCTTATGCTTATGCTTATCTCGCCTTCGTCCAAATTTACGGCTGGCATCCCAAAGCCGCGGAAACAGCCTTAAAACCAGCTCTCGCGCTCAACCCCAACCTCGCGGAAATTAGAGTTTTAAACGGTTTAGCCGCTTTGATGCAAGGCAATCTCATCCAAGCGTGGCAAGATTTGCAATTCTTAAAAAACTTGAAAATCTAACAACTACAGCAGCAGCAAGAAAGCCCTTCGATTTCGCGGGTAAAGAGAAGTTAGAACGAATAAGCAACAAAAACTCGGGTTAAATTATGAATCAACTCAGAATTGTCTCGCTCATTCCCAGTGCCACAGAAATTGTAGCAGCTTTAGGATTAACTGATGCCATTGTGGGCCGTTCTCACGAATGCGACTATCCCCCGGAAATCCAAAATTTACCTGTTTGCACTCAGCCCAAATTTAATCCCGAAGGAACTAGCAGCGAAATTCACAACCGCGTGACTCAATTGTTGCAAAATGCGCTGAGTGTGTATAAAGTAGAAATAGATATTATCGAAAAATTGCAGCCAACTCACATTATTACTCAAGCTCAATGCGAAGTCTGCGCTTGTTCTCTGGCAGAGGTGGAACAAGCTGTTAGCACGTTGGTAAATAGCCAGCCACAAATTATTTCTTTGCAGCCAAATTTTCTGGCAGAAATCTGGACGGATATTGAGCGAGTGGCTGATAGTTTGGGTGTAGATGCCAAAAGTACGATCGCGCTTTTGCAATCCCGCATCGCTGCTGTTACATCCAAAATCTCAGCATCATCTATTTTTAACACAAAACAGAGATTTCCCACAGTAGCCTGCATCGAGTGGATTGAACCTTTGATGGCTGCGGGAAATTGGATTCCCGAATTAGTAGCAATGGCGGGAGGCAATTCGCTGTTTGGGATTGTCGGGGAACATTCCCCGTGGTTAAAATGGGAATCGCTAGTAGAAGCTAATCCCGATGTGATTATTTTCATGCCTTGCGGCTTTGATTTGAATCGCACTCGCAGCGAAGCCATGCAGATAACTAAATACGCAGAATGGCAAGATTTGCAAGCAGTAAAAACCGGGAAAGTTTACATAACTGACGGCAATTCTTACTTTAATCGTCCGGGGCCGAGATTGGTTGACTCTTTAGAAATTTTAGCAGAGATTCTGCATCCCGAAATCTTCGATTTTGGTTTTGGGGAAAAGGGTTGGCAGCGATTTTCAGAAGTGCCAGCCGCCTAAAATTTGAACTCTACGAATTCTGAATAGCCTGCTCTACAAATAAGGACACAACATTGTTGTGTCCCTACAGAATATCTTTAAAGCGGCTTAAAATTTAGACTTTTGTTTAAGCTCCCTGATTCATTTTCCGAGTCAATCTCAAATCAAAAATCTCAAATCGACTGGCTGTGCTTGGTTCAGGCTAGTTCGCCTCCTTCATCGCTGCCGCCGGGAGATGATTTGTAGAGAGCATCTAATTGTTCGCGCGCGTCTTGGACAGTCAGCGAACGCATCACTAATAGTGGTTCGTTGACAATATTTCCGTATTCGTCTAAAAGTTCGGGATGGGGCACGGCTTGAGAGCGGGGATAGGATGCGTAGCGATTATTTGCCCTGAATTGTTGGGGGCGCTGGGATTCCATACCTACGGTGACAAGACTGCGGATTAAGTTACCGACGGCGAGAAAGGCAAGAACGGTGAAAGCTAAAATATAAAGCAGGTGTAACATTATTTTCTCCTCCGGGCTAAACAGCCACACAGCAATTTACAAATGTGTTTCAGCAAGTAATAACTTATTAACTGGAAATTGGTTTGAGTTTGTCAAGTGGGCCGCCACATTTCCTCAATTGGAGATTTGACTGCGGGTTTAACTGTAACTCGCCTTCTTATTTTCCAGGGGGATTTGACTGCCGCGAGCGAAAGCGCGCCGATACTTGCCAGCATTCGGCGAGCAGTCTGTGCCACGGCATGAGTGCTGCGGTTTCAATCCCAACTTGACCTCCGGTTGCTTGAAATAGGCCTTTAGCAGCGGCTACTTCTTGCTGAGCCTGTTTGACTCGCGCCAGCAAGTCGGATTGAGCTTCGCCGCTCAAAAAATGAATTTCCTCAGTTTCTAAGAGATTGCTCGATCGCTCGAACCAGTAATTGAAATCCTCTAACAGCGGTTCCAGTAAGGATTTGAGTAATTCTGACTCTGACAAGTTGGAATTAAGCATGGATTAAAATTGGGTTATTTATCTATTCTAACCTTAAACGTCCTTTACAAATTGTAACATATTTTTAACAAAAATTCAATAATTCACAAAAATTAGCAGGTGTACATAAATTGAACAGTGTCAGCAGCTCTTGTAGGGTGCGTCAGCGGGCTAAATGTGACTACCCCAGACTAAAGACTGTGCCCCGCTGACGCACCCTACGGTTAGTTAGCACTCCTGTAACAGTTCCCCAGCATCCTGTCAGCGGTTGCTGTCCCATTCTGAGTAAGATGGAAGCAACTGCAACTCTCATTAATCGCTAATTCAGCCGATGTCTAGCTCAGAATCCATTTCCGCTCCAGAAGAGTCCGTTAAGATTGAGTTGCCCCGCACGAGTGAGTCGGAGCAACTAAAAAAAATTCGCCACACCACATCTCACGTGATGGCGATGGCGGTACAGAAGTTATTTCCCAAGGCCCAAGTCACAATTGGCCCTTGGATTGAAAACGGTTTCTATTACGATTTTGATTGCCCCGAACCTTTTACTGAAAAGGATCTCAAAGCAATTAAAAAAGAAATGATCAAAATCATCAATCGCAAATTGCCTGTAACTCGGGAAGAAGTCAGCCGCGAGGAAGCGGAGCGCAGAATTAAGGAGATAAACGAACCTTACAAATTAGAAATTTTGGCAGGTTTGATTGAACCGATTACTCTTTACCATTTGGGTGACGAATGGTGGGATTTGTGCGCTGGGCCCCATTTGGATAATACCAGTGAAATCAACGGCAGGGCGATCGAGCTAGAGAGTCTCGCGGGCGCATACTGGCGCGGCGACGAAACCAAAGCTCAATTGCAGCGGATTTACGGCACTGCTTGGGAAACTCCCGAACAATTGGAAGCCTACAAACACCGCAAAGAAGAAGCCCTAAGGCGAGATCACCGCAAACTCGGCAAAGAATTAGGCTTATTTATTTTTGCCGATGCGGTGGGCCCCGGTTTGCCTTTGTGGACGCCCAAAGGCACTATTGTGAGAAGTATTCTAGAAGATTTCTTGAAACAAGAACAAATCAAGCGCGGCTATTTGCAAGTTGTGACACCGCACATTGCTAGAGTTGATTTGTTTAAAATTTCTGGACATTGGCAGAAATACAAAGAAGATATGTTTCCGCTGATGGCGGAGGATGAGGAAGCGGCAGCAAATGAACAGGGTTTTGTGATGAAACCGATGAATTGCCCTTTTCACATTCAAATTTACAAAAGCGAATTGCGTTCCTATCGCGAATTGCCGATGCGCTTAGCAGAATTTGGTACTGTTTACCGCTACGAAAAATCGGGAGAATTGGGCGGTTTAACGCGGGTGCGCGGCTTTACGGTGGATGATTCCCACTTGTTTGTGACGCCGGAACAATTGGATGCTGAATTCTTGAGTGTGGTGGATTTAATTCTGTCAGTATTCAAGAGTTTGCAACTGAAGAATTTTAAAGCGCGTTTGAGTTTCCGCGATCCCGAAAATTTAGAGAAATACATCGGTTCCGATGAAGCTTGGGAAAAGGCTCAAGGTGCCATCCGCCGCGCGGTGGAAACTTTGGGCATGAATTATTTTGAGGGAATTGGGGAAGCGGCTTTTTACGGCCCGAAACTCGATTTCATTTTCCAAGATGTGTTGGATAGAGAGTGGCAATTGGGAACTGTTCAGGTAGATTACAATTTGCCAGAACGTTTTGATTTGGAATACGTCGCTGAAGACGGGACTCGCAAGCGTCCGGTGATGATTCACCGCGCTCCTTTCGGTTCTTTGGAGCGTTTGATCGGAATTTTGATCGAGCAGTATGCGGGGGATTTCCCGATATGGTTAGCGCCGATTCAGGTGCGGTTGTTGCCTGTCAGCGAGGAGTTTTTGCCGTTTGCTAAGGAAGTAGAAGCGAGGATGAAGGCGATCGGAATTCGGGCGGAAGTTGAGAGTAGCGAACGTTTGGGTAAGTTGATTCGCAATGCTGAGAAGGATAAAATTCCGGTGATGTGTGTTGTGGGTGCGAAGGAGGTTGAGGCGAATAGTTTGAATGTTCGGACTCGGGCTTCTGGAGAGTTGGGGGCGATTTCGGTTGATGAAGTTCTTGGAAGGTTGCAGGCTGCTATTAGTAGTTATGGGGATTTTTAGGAGGGTTGATTACTGATTTGGGAACGGGCGAGACGCCCATTCCACATTTTTTAGAACGGGCGAGACGCCCATTCCACAATTAACTTAACGCAGATAATAGTTTGATATTGTCTGCGTTTTTCTAATCTGTTTGCTAAAATGATAGTAATCAACGGGAGGTACGATTATGCCTAATCCTTTTCCGGGGATGAATCCCTATTTAGAAAGTCCTGAATTTTGGCGGGCAGTTCACAATCGCTTGATAGTGGCGATCGCAGATTTTTTAACTCCGCAACTGCTACCGAAGTATTTAGTGGACATTGAACAAAGAATTTATCAAATCAGCGGGGAAGATGCTTTATTGGTCGGTATTCCCGATGTGGCGGTGCAGCGATCGCCAATTCAAGCAACTTCTAGCACTGGAAATGTCGCTGTTATGACACCGCCTGTGACGGCTGTCAGAGTGAGAGTGCCCACAACAGTGGAAGTTAGAGAGAGTTATTTGCAGGTAATCGAACAGGAAACTCGGAAAGTAGTGACAGTAATAGAAGTGCTTTCACCGACAAACAAGCGCGGTAAAGGGCGCGAGATGTATGAGGAAAAGCGGTATAAAGTGTTCGCAGGGCGATCGCACTTAGTCGAAATTGACTTGCTGCGAAGTTACCAACCTCTGCCAGTTTTTGGTGAAAATATTGACGGAAGTTACCGAATTTTGGTGAGTCGGGGAGATAGTCGCCCTATAGCTGATTTGTATTTGTTTAATCTACCGGATGCAATTCCGACTTTTCCTTGCCTTTGCGCCCAGGCGATGCGGAACCAATTGTAGATTTACAAGCTTTATTAAATGGATTGTACGATCGCGCCGCCTACGATTTTAGAATCGATTATACTACCGAACCCCTACCTGCGCTGTCTGAAGCGGATGCTGCGCAAGGCCGATTCTCTGTTGCGGGAGACAGGATTGAGAGGTTAATATAGTAGAACATTTCAACAATATATTACTATGCCTAATCCATTTCCGGGGATGAATCCCTATTTAGAAAGTCCTGACTTTTGGTCAGAAGTTCATCATTCACTGATTAGTATGCTTCACGAGTCATTAGTTCCCCAACTAATACCCAAATATCGAGTTGCGATCGAAAAGCGGATTTATGAAATTAAGGGAGGACAATCTCTGTTAGTCGGGATTCCTGATGTTTCAATTGTGCGCCATCCTACTCCCAGAAATTCAAATTCATCTAATGTAGCTGTCGCGACACGAATCGCGCCTTTGAAAGTCGGATTACCGATGTTTGAGGAGGTGAGAGAAGCGTATTTGGAGATTAGAGATATCGCAAGTAAGGAAGTTGTGACGGTGATTGAGGTGCTTTCACCTACTAATAAACGTCCGGGGAAAGGGCGGGAGATGTATGAGGAAAAGCGGGATAAGGTGTTCGCAGGGCGATCGCACTTAGTCGAAATTGACTTGCTGCGAAGTTACCAACCTCTGCCTGTTTTTGGTGAAAATATTGACGGAAGTTACCGGATTTTGGTTAGTCGGAGTGATTGTCGCCCCACGGCTGACTTGTATTTGTTTAATCTACCAGATGCAATTCCGGCTTTTGCGCTGCCTTTGCGGGGAGGCGATGTGGAACCAATTGTCGATTTACAGGCGTTGTTGAATACAGTGTACGATCGCGCCGCCTATGATTTTACCCTAGATTATACGCCGGAACCGGTGCCTGCGCTTGCTGAACCGGATGCAGTTTGGGTTGATTGTCTGTTGCGGGAGAGGGAATTGAGAGGTTGATTGTATCTCAAAAAAAATCAAACTCTTTTGTGGGGCTGGCTTCGCAGCATCGCCCGGAATATGCAATTTGAATACGCAATAATTTTCCTTCACGGCATTAGCCGAACCTAATGCTAAAATTAGGTTGCAAAAGCCTTAAAATCTACCCTATTCCCATTTACCCGACGCATCTCATGACTTCACTGCCTCCCAATCGTGCGAAAACACTCAAAGAAGCTTACCGCGCTTGTGATGTCAAGCCTCTAACGGGCGATGATATTGCGCGATATTATGTAGATTTGTCCGCAGTACGCAACACAGTAGCGATCGACGATGTTAGCACGGATTTGGATTTTCAAGAACCGGGAGAATTTAACACAATTTTGTTTACCGGGCATCGGGGATGCGGCAAAAGTACAGAATTAAAACGGATTCAGTCGCGGTGGAAAAATGACTATCGGGTGATTTACATAGAATTCGATCAGGAACTGGATGTTAATGATGCTGAATATACCGATTTATATTTGCTGTTTATCAACAAAGTAGCTGATGATTTGACTAAATTAAAATTGAAGTTTGACCCCAAACTTTTAGAGCGTTTTGAATCGTGGTTTAAAGAAGTCACTAAAGAAACAGAAGAAACTGTTCAATCTTCCGTTAGCATCGAAACTGAAGCAAGCGCAGGCGCCGAAATTCCTTTTATTTATAAGTTGACAGCCAAATTGCTCGGTCAAATCAAAGGTTCTAGTCAACAAAAACAGGTAATTCGGGAAACTCTTCAGCGCAATCTATCCCGCTTGCAAACAGATATTAATTTGTTGTTTCAAGATGCTTTTGAGAAGGTGAGACAAAAATATCCAGACCGCTATCAAAAAGGATTTTTGGTAATTGTTGATAACTTAGATCGGGTTCCTCCAAATGTTGGTAATCATTTGTTTTTTGATTACGCTCCTCAACTTCAAGAATTAGACTGTACAATTATCTATACAGTGCCGATTTCGGTAATTCATTCCTATAAAAATGTTAGCAATTTATTTGGCAATCCTAACATCGTGCCAATGGTGAATATTTATGAGTTTAGTCGCAGTGAGTGCGATTTAAATTACAATCAGCAAAGATTAGAGGGAGTTGCCAGTTTGATCGAACAACGGGTTGATGTTGATGCCGTATTTGACGATCGACAACAGTTGCTAGATTTGGCAAAAGCTAGTGGTGGTCATGTGCGACAATTGATGCAGACGACTCGATCGGCTTGTCGCACAGCCGTTACTCGCAAACACAGTAAAGTTTTGGCTGAAGATGTAACTTACGCTTTAAATCAACAGCAATTTGACTTTGAAAGGTCTATTCCTACGCTAGATTATTACACCATATTAGCGCAAGTTTGCCTCAAAAAAGATATTAATAAAGATGAAATGGGACAAAATTTATTATTCAATCTTTCCGTCTTGGAATACAACGGGAATAGTCGGTGGAATTATGTCAACCCACTCGTAAAACAAAGTTATGCTTTCCAACAAGCCCTTAGATCAATTCAAGGAAATTCCTGAAATATACCAACAAAGGATTGTTGAACTCAATCAAGAATCTTTCGATCAATTGCTGACGTTTGTCGATATTGTTCCCGACGATGCCTTTGATTTGGGATTTATCCAAAGTAATTTTGCTAGGGATAGAGATGCGATTATTCAGGCTTTAATTAGTCATCCCGATTGTCAAGAGATGCAGTTTGAGATTTGGGATTTTCCCGATCCTGAGATGCGCTTTTTGCTGGACGAAATTCTGAAGATTTTGCCAACAGTTAAGGTTCAACCAGACAAAAAGTTGATTTTCATTGTGCGGGGAGTCGAAAATGCGATCGGGATGACGGGAGAATATCCGCCGATGCTGGTAGATTTTAATTGGGTGCGAGATGCTTATCCAGTAAAAGTACCACATCTCATGCTGTTTTGTTTGCCGGATTATGCGATTACGCGAGTTGCTAATTATGCGCCGGATTTCTGGGCCTGGAATTCGGGAACTTTTGTGTTTAAAACTCCTGTAAATACCAGAGATGATGCGATTTCTCAAACTCTGAATGCTAGCAAAGGAATTAGCAATTGTGAGTTGCCGGAAAAGCAGGAACGGATCGATTTATTGAAACGGTTATTGATTGAATATACTCCATCGAATGGGCGCGAGGAAACTGAAGGTGATTTGAAAACTCGGATCAGGGTTTTGAATGATTTGGGAATTGCCTATCGCAGTCGGAGTGAATATAAATCAGCAAAATATTATCTCGAACAAGCGTTAGATTTGGCGAAGAATGATGAAGAGTTTATGTCTTTAAAGGCTAATACTTTGTATGAATTAGGATGGATTCAGGACGATTGGGGAAATCTCAAAGAAGCGATCGCATTTTATCAACAATCTCTCGAACTTAAGGAAAAAATTGGCAATGTTCAAGGGAAAGCTGCTACTTTGCACCAACTAGCAGGAATCTATGCCAATCAAGGGGAAGTAGAACAGGCGATCGCATTATCAACAATCTCTCGAAATTTACGAAAAAATTGGCGATGTTCAAGGGAAAGCGGCTACTTTGCACCAACTAGCAGGAATCTATGCGGATCAAGGGGAAGTAGAAAAGGCGATCGTATTTTATCAAGAATCACTCAAACTTAAGGAAAAAATTGGCGATGTTCAAGGGAAAGCGGCTACTTTGCACCAACTAGCAGGAATCTATGCCAATCAAGGGGAAGTAGAACAGGCGATCGCATTTTATCA
>JAYUGZ010000365.1:0-1811 GCA_043767465.1 Cyanobacteriota bacterium | reverse complement strand
CTAAACGCAACTGAATTTACCCAATCGCTGTGACCTTGCCAAGTTTGGAGACATTCACCGCTGTCCAAATTCCACAATTTTATCATTCGGTCACTACTGCCACTAGCCAGAGTTTTACCGTCGGGACTAAACGCAACTGAACGTACAAAACCGCTGTGACCTTGCAAAGTCTGGAGGCATTCACCGCTGCGATAATCCCACAATTTTATAGTTTTGTCATCACTGCCGCTAGCCAGAGTTTGACCGTTTGGACTAAATGTAACTGAACGTAAACAATCGCTGTGACCTTGAAAAGTTTGGAGGCATTCACCGCTGTGGCAATCCCACAACTTTACAGTTCGGTCATTACTTCCGCTAGCTAGGATTTCACCATTTGGACTAAATGCGACTGAACGAACCAAACTGCTGTGACCTTTACAGGTCAAAAGTTCTTTTCTACTAGCAACATCCCAACAACGAACCACGCCATCTGTACCACCTGTAGCTAACAGCTTGCCATCACGACTAAATGCTACTGCAAAGACTTGACCAAAACTTTTAATAAAATCACACTCACTCAAATTCGCCCCAACAAAATTGACACGCCGCAAACTAGCATCAGAAAAATCCGCACCTTTAATCACAGCCCCCGATAAATCTCTCCCTTCCAATGCAGCATTATCAATCTTCACCAATACCGTCGCCGCATTCCCACCGATATAACCAACTTCTGCCTCAGTTTTGCCTTTCGTCGCCTCCAAAATTTCCAACAGTCTCGACTTAACCTCACCAACAAACTCAGTTTTTGCCAGCATCGGCACCAACAAATTCATCACCGCTTTCGTCAAAGGTTCCCGCCCGAAACTATTGCAAAGTTGCCCCAAACTTTCACTAACAAAACCCTTCAAAGCCGGAATCGGCACAATATCACCAGCATTATCCGCCTGACGGCTAAAATACGCCGACCAAGTATAATTCACAGACTTAACAGAATTATCCAAAGACAATTGTGCCTGCGACAACTCCGTAAAATCAGCGGGCAAAACCCCCAACTCAGCCGCCAACTTATAGGCTACAAAAAACTCCAAAAGCGACCTGTGTGCCGGAGAATAATCTCCCTCAGCATTACGAATTAACATCGTTTGACCCATCATGTCATAATGCCAGTGGTCTAAATCCTTTTCTGCTTGCACCACAGCCCCAAACAAGCGGCGAATCCTGTCTGGAAACAGCCGATAATTCAAACTCATCTGGTCAGTTGATAGCATTTCCCAAGACAATTCGCATAGGAAAAATAGTTTATCGGCCAGCGATGTAAACGTCCTTTCTGCCTTAATATCCCGTTCCATCTTCCGCCGCACCGCATACAGGTAAACTCGCGACATATCCACAGGTTTACCTGCTTGAATATCGGGCAAGGATTCTAAGATCAATTCCGCCATCACCGGCCGCCGCGCCAAATCCAATAACTGCGGATTGTTCATCACCTGTGCCACAGTTTCGGCATCGGCTTGGTGAGACAATAGTTGACGGATTTGGTCGTCATCGAATGCTGCTAATTCCAATACTTCAAACTGCGGTGTTTCTCCGCTGAGATTCGCTGTCGAGGCTTGTAGTTCCGCATTCAATAAAGCGCGTCCTTCTTTGGCTTCGGGAAAGTGTTCTGTCCGACAGGTTAAGATAACTTTCGCACCGGGAACAATCACCTTTGCTAGTTCCCAGAAGTTGTTAATTGTTTGTTGTCGATCGCACTTAGCGGCCATTTCATCAAATCCGTCAAAAATCAACAGCAACTTACCCATCCGATTCAGTTGATCGAACACTTCGCTATT
>JAYUGZ010000364.1:0-11572 GCA_043767465.1 Cyanobacteriota bacterium | reverse complement strand
TCGTACATCATTACAATGCTAGTTTACAACTCTAAATGCCTACTTTTCTTTGAATTCAGTTTTATTCTCTCGATCCTTTCCTTCAGGGCACTACCATTGTATGCTGCGGAGCGGGCTGATTTTTTTAACAACAGACTAATAACTTTCCCGCTCCGCACCTACAGTTAATTAGCTTCTTCCTTCTTCCCTATATCTCTTGCAAAAGTCCTTTTAATCAAATTTTGGAACGGGCTCTCCGGCCCGTTCCTACCTATTTTTGCAAGAGGTCTCCTCTTCCTTCTTCCCTCTTCCTTCTTCCCTCTTCCCTCTTCCTTCTCAAATCAAAAATTGTTTTCTCGCAGCGCCAAACTTGCCACCACCGCCACCAACTCAGCAGGATCGAGAGGCTTGGGGAGGTGAATTTGAAAACCCTGTCGCAGCGCCCGCACCCGTTCCTCTACCCTACCATAATCTGTGAGCGCCACCGCCGGAATTTCCCTGTCCCCCATGCGCGATCGCACTTGCTGGAGCAGAGCCTCTCCATTAGCCGCTTGCATCCCGAGAGCGATCGCCAAAACATCTGGATTCAGCCTTGGAAGCGCTGCCAAGGCTTCTATTCCCGAGACAGCAATCTCCACCTCGGCCCCGCAATCTTCGAGCACTGTACGCGCAAAATCCAGGCAATCCGCATCGCCATCCACCACCAACACCCGTACTCCCGAAAGGTTGCTGCTGACAAAAGACTCCAAGACAGGATCTGCGGCTGGGGTTTCTCGAACCGTCAACCCTCGGCCTGGGCCAACAGAAAATCCGCCGTCGCCGTGAAGATGCGTAATTGGCAATCTCACAAAAAATTTCGCTCCTTCTCCCTTCCCAGCCGATTCCGCTTGCACTGTGCCGCCGTGCATTTCCACAAAATGGCGCACCAGCGCCAAACCCAAACCCAATCCGTTGTACGATCGCGTTGTAGAGCTGTCAGCTTGGCTAAACCGCTCGAAAATGTGCGGCAAAAACTCTCTCGCAATCCCTTGTCCCGTATCGCTGACCTCAATTTCCACCATAGCTGGCGACAAATGTTCGCAGCAGCCGGCTTGACGAGGGCGCATCGTCCCCTCCACCTGGCGCAGCGCCACCCTCACCTGTCCGCCGTCTGGAGTAAACTTAATCGCATTCGACAGCAAATTCCACCCCACCTGCTGCAAGCGGCCGGAATCGCCAAAAATCCGCCCCGCAGTTTCATCGAAATCCGTCACAATTTCCAGATTTTTTGCCCGAATCGCGGGGGCGAGAGTATCAATCGCACCTTCAACAATCGAAATCAAATCCACCCACCGCAAATTCATCGACAGTTTGCCGGTCATAATCTGCGACACGTCCAACAAATCCTCAATTAGCGTCCCCAACGATCGCGTATTGCGGTCGATCGTTTCCAGGGCCCGAGCTGTCGTTTTTTCGTCAAACTTGCGGTGGCGGAGCAGTTGCGCCCATCCCAGCATCGCATTCAGCGGCGTCCGCAACTCGTGGGACAAAGTTCCCAGAAACTCGTCTTTAATCCGGTTCGCCCGCGCCAATTCCTGGGATCGATCGCGCAGTTGTGTTTCCAACTGTTTGCGCACCGTCAAATCCAGAACAAAAGCCACAGATTCTTGCCGCTTTTCCCCCAGCAAAATATACCCTACCAACACCGGAATCCGGCTGCCATCTGGTCGCAGGTACTCTTTTTCGTAGGGAGTGCAAACGCCATTTGCTTTTGCCTCTGCGATGCCGATTTCGTCCAGGGGCAGGTACTCCGGCGGTGTGATGTCAATCCAGCCGAGTTCCCCGCGCTGCAACTGTTGCCGCCTGTAGCCCACCATCCGCAAAAATTCGTCATTCGCCTCGCTGATGCCACCGTCAACATCGCCAAAGAGAATTCCGATCAAGTTAGATTCTGCCAACATTCTCAGCTTTTCTTGACTAGCTTTGAGTGCAGCTTCTGCTTGCTTGCGTTGCGTAGCTGCCGCCACGGCATCGGTAACATCTTCGATGTAAGCACACACGCCAGAATCGGAAGGATAAAAACGCACCTTCAACCATTTATTCCATAACGGTACGAATTCTTCATACTCTACCGTCACCTTTTCTGCTAATGCTTTAGTAGCGATTTTGTGAAACGGTAAATCCACTGCCCAAGGATATATTTCCCAAATATTTTTTCCGAACAGTTCTGCTTGTACGTTGCCAAAAAGCTCTTGAGCTTTGTGGTTGATATAGGTGAATTTCCAGTTTAAATCGAAGGCGACAAAAGCGTCGGTAATGCTTTCGAGAATGTTAGTAATTCGAGCGTTTGCCGATAGTAGGGCTTGAGCTGTTTCTTCTGCTTGCTGGCGCGCTGCTTGTTCGTTTTCCAAAGCGGCAGCGCGTTCTTGTTCTGCCAGTTTGCGGTCGCTAATATCGATGCCAGAACCGATGTAACCTGCAAAAGTGCGATCGGGCCTGTAGCGGGGCACGCCCGTACTCACAACCCAGCGATATTCCCCGTCATAGCGCCTCATGCGGTATTCGATCCGGTACTCGCTGCGAGCGTCAAAAGCTTGACGGCAAACATCCAGATATTCAGCAACATCATCCGGGTGCAAGCTTTCCATCCAACCGTTACCCATTTCTTGGGCCAAAGTTCTACCCGTAAACTCCAGCCAAACTTTGTTAAAGTAATCGCCAAGTTGATCGGTATCCGACATCCAAATCATCACCGGCGCAGCATCTGCCACGATCCGAAATCTGGCTTCGCTCTCGAACCGCTGCGCTTGAGCTGAAGAGCGATCGATCCGTTCTTGAACTTCCCGCAGCGCCCGCTCGATCGAGGGCACCAGCCGCATCAAACCGCGTTTGAGAACGTAATCTGTAGCACCGCTTTTCAGTGTGTCGATCGCCACTTCCTCGCCCAAAGTAGCCGACACAAAAATAAACGGCACTCCCGGACAAGTAGCGCGGGCAATTTCCAGCGCTGCTATCCCGTTAAAACAAGGCAGCATATAATCAGCCAAAATAATATCTACACAGTGTTTTTCCAGCGCTGCTACAAAGTCTTCCCGAGTTTCCACGCACAGCAGAGAAAATTTGAGACCGCCATCCATGAGATAAGCCTCAATCAATTCGGCATCTAGGGGACTGTCTTCTACTAAGAGGATATTTAGCGTTTTCACAAAAATTCCTTTTACTTAAATATGAGTCATCGGACATACCATCTGCTTGCAGCCGCCGCCGTTTAAGTGCCTGCCAAAAAAGTCTGGAGTTTTGAATCGCATTTAAAAAATGTAAAATTGAATTGGTTTCATCAGTTTAGCATTTACATCTCAATAGTAACTTCTAATCAAGTCTGGTGCTGGTTGTTATCAGGTGAATCCGAGCCTGACTAGATTGGCTAGCGCCCTTGCTTTGCCAAGGGCGTTCGGCTGCTTCTTCCAATCGGGCGGTAGCGCTGGGGTGTTGCTTCCCCCCAACAGTCAAACCATACAGTGCCGAACAAATAGTCTAGGGCTTCCTGCTGGAATGAATTGGCTGTTTAGCATCGATCGCACTTGCCACTAACTTACCCTAACTCGTTTCCCAGATTATTTTTTTCTAGTGAGATCTGACTTAATTCTATATTGCTTTGCCTCTCTTTTCTAGCTCAAATTCACGCTTAATTCTGCTCTGATTTCCCAAATTGCGATCGCTCCCATCAAAAAAAGTCAAAGTTGCTGGTCTGTCTGCTTTACTTTTTGCCTGATTTGCCTATAATGCAACAGTTGAAACCGGGCGAACAGTTGGCTGGTTGATCGCCCTCGCCGATTAAAAATTCATCTATTAGTAATAATTGCGGCCAAGCTGCATCTATCCAAAGATCTATCTATTTTTGCATCTCTCCTGAACTCGCCCTGCTGAGACTCGGCTGAACCGGGTAGAAGGAAGTGCCAGCGGGCTAAAATCACAGAAAGCTCGATCGCAGCAGCTAAACTTGCATTCCCCGCAGCCTCAGACCGACCCAGCGATCCGTTCAGTCCGAGCCAAACAGTATTAAAATATACAATATAGTGAGCTGTTCCATAGCAGGCATAGATAAAAAGCCAGCGCTTTCCTGGCAATAATTCTTTAAAATATAGGTACACCAGCGCCGAACACTAACTCTTGCACGTCAGAAAGCGTAGCGCTTAGCAAAATAAGCAGACGATCGATCGTCCACAGTAACTTTCAGTAAAGCCCGTGCAGTTGCTTTATTCTCAAGTTTATTCAGGTTATTGCAGCCAGTTACGAGGAGATTTGACCCGCCGTGCTCCAACGCATCAAACAAGACTTAAAAAACGACCTGATCGCAGGTCTGCTGGTAGTGATACCCTTAGCTACCACCATCTGGCTGACAATTACCGTCGCCAGTTGGGTGATCAATTTTCTGACGAAAATTCCCAAGCAGATCAACCCTTTTGACGGACTCAACCCGATTTTGGTAAATCTGCTGAATCTCTTAGTAGGGCTGGCTGTACCCCTGCTGAGTATTACAATCATCGGTTTGATGGCCCGAAATATCTTCGGGAGGTGGTTGCTAGACTTTGGCGAACGCCTGTTGCAGGCAATTCCCCTAGCGGGTTCGGTTTACAAAACCCTCAAACAACTGCTGGGAACAATCCTCAAGTCCAACGACAAATTTCGCCGGGTGGTATTGGTAGAATATCCGCGGCGGGGAATCTGGACTTTGGCATTTGTGACAGGTTCGATCGTGAGTAACGACATTCCGCCTCATCTGTCCGGCGAAAGCCCGATCGGCATTTTCATCCCCACGACTCCCAATCCCACCACCGGATGGTACGCTATAGTCCCCGAGGCAGATGTAGTTAATTTGTCAATGTCGATCGAAGATGCCTTTAAAGTCATCATCTCCGGCGGCATCGTCAACCCCAACAACTCAGTTGCAGTCACAGGCGACAACCCCCCAAGCAAAACACTCGAACCCTTGGTATCCGAATCAAGATATCAGGCTGTACCAGTCGAAGAAGAGTGAACCAAGATAGGAAGTACGCTTGAAACCGCGCCTAGAAAAACGTAATTTCAACCGCCTTTGTCTTCAACCCACGGAGGTGGGTAAGTGTTTGTGTAGACGCGGTTTCAACCGCCAAGTCTTGTCCAAAACCTGCCCAGAAACAATCGTGACCGAGGGCAGGTTTTTTGCTAAGATCGGACGTACGGTTGAAACCGCGCCTAGACAAACGATGTCCGGATGGTGCGCGGACTAAAGAAAGATCACGTAATGTCAACCTTGTGATCTTCAACCCGCGGAGGCGGGTTTTGTCTGTGTAGATGCGGTTTCAACCGCGAGCGTCTTGTCCTTTCAACCAGCGCTTAGCAATCTCAACAATTCCCAAATTCCTAAATTCCCAATTCCTATCTAAAAACTATGAAAAAAGCACGCGAAACAGCACGCGAACTCGCACTCCTCGGCATCAGCCAACTACCGGCGAACCCAGAACTCTTAGAAGCCAAAAAACTGCAAGATGTCGTTCTCGCAGCCATCCGCACCCTGACTACAGAAGTTCAAGAATCCCTAGAAACAGCAGCCTCCGAAGTGCAGCGAAGTAGCGACAAACTACTCTCTAGCGAAATCCGCGCCCCTGATATCCAAAGTGCTAGAACAATGCTGCTGGAAGCAGTCGAACTCACCCAAACCGCGATCAACCGTCTCGGTTCAGCAATGGAGTTTCCAGAACTGATCCAGCTAGCCAACCAGCAAGATGTCCGCACCTATGCTTTGCAAATCCTGACGAAAGTCAGCGCCAATCGCGTTCAAATTGACGAATTGCTCTCGGAAGCGCTGGTAGACTGGCACATCGATCGCCTGCCCCGGATCGATCGAGATATCATGAGAATTGCGATCGCCGAAATCCTCTATCTCGGTTTACCCGAACAAGTCAGCGTCAACGAAGCCGTCCAACTAGCAAAACGCTACAGCGGCGACGAAGGACATCGGTTTATCAACGGAGTTCTCCGCCGAGTCGTCGATAAAATCAATGCAGAAGTTGTGAGTCAATAGTCATTAGTCTCTAGTCTGTAGGGTGCACGGCGCGGCGCACCTTACCCGGAGTCATTAGCAATCGGCAATCGGCAATCGGCAATCCGCTCTAAACTAGGGACTGAAGACTAATAACTATATTCCCCATTTACTTCTATGGTTTTTAATTGGTTTCGTCGCCAGTACAGCGAAAGCGGATCTTCTGAACCAGAAACTCCCACCGAACAAACCCAAGATGAGGCGGCACAATCGGCACCGGTTGAGCCTCAAACAGATGCAGCAGCAGAGGAAAGCTCTCCCGCTGTAGCCGAAGATTATCTCAATTGGGCCAAAGCTGCTTATAAAAATATTCAAAAACAGCAAAAACCTGACACAGAAGTTGCCGAGACAGCAGCGGCAGAAGTTCCAGCAGCAGAGACAGAAGTTGCAGAAGTTGCAGAAGTTGCAGAAGTTTCAGATCCAGCGATTGTTGAAGCAACCGATGCAGTGCCTACGGCAGCAATTGCCGAAACTCTGCAACCAACAGCCGAGGCGATCGACCTTGCACCGATCGCCCCACCATTAGAAGTTACAGCAGAAAATATAGCAATTGCCGAACCCGCAACTGAGCTTGCAGACACCTTCTCGATCGCATCTGAGGACTCCGCAGCCGAATCCCTGCCGTTTTGGGCCAGAGCTGGGGCCGATCGCCTGGAACGCATCGAACGCCTCAAAGAAACTGCCCTCGAAGAACCAGAAGTCATCGCAGCCGCCGCTGAAAGAGCAGCAATTATCGAAGAAATTCCCGGTTTCGCCTTTGACGAAGGCTTTCTGTGGTCATCAGAAATCCTCGCCAGTCAAGGCCGCCGGCCTGATCGAGTATCCGTTGAAGAAATCACTTGGCTGCAAAAACTGCGCAAAGGTTTAGAAAGAACTCGCCGTAGCTTAATTAATCGACTCAAGGCGATCGTCGGTCAAGGCCCGCTCAATCAAGACGCAGTAGCCGAAATCGAGACTTTGCTCTTACAAGCCGATGTCGGAGTCGCAGCCACCGACATCATTATCAACCGCCTTCTAGAAAGACTCAAACAAGAAGTTTTGCCGCCAGAACAGGCTCTAGCCTTCCTCAAAAGCATCCTGCGCGACATTCTCGACGCTCCGACAGCCGAAACCGCGGCCGGTAATCCCGCCTACAGTCTGACTTTTGCGCCGGAAAAAGACACCTTTAACATCTGGTTAATTGTAGGAGTTAACGGTGCGGGCAAAACTACGACGATCGGCAAACTAGCCCACATTGCTCAAAAATCCGGCTACAAAACCTTAATTGCCGCCGCCGATACTTTCCGCGCCGCCGCCGTCGAACAAATCAAAGTTTGGGGTTCCCGCAGTGGCGTTGAAATTATTGCCAACCCGGGGAAAAATACCGATCCGGCTGCTGTTGTGTTTGATGCGATCGCCGCCGCTAGCGCCCGAGGTACAGAATTGTTGATCGTAGACACCGCCGGCCGCCTGCAAAACAAGAAAAATCTGATGGACGAATTAAGTAAAATCCGTCGAATTATAGATAAGAAAGCCCCCGGCGCTACCGTAGAATCTCTACTGGTCTTGGATGCCACGCTGGGTCAAAATGGTTTGCGACAGGCAGAAGTTTTCGCAGAATCTGCAAAATTAAGCGGAGTAGTATTGACAAAACTCGACGGTTCTGCTAAAGGTGGTGTTGCCCTAGCAGTAGTGCAGCAGCTTGGTCTGCCCATCCGGTTTATTGGAGTCGGGGAAAGCATTGAAGATTTGCGCCCCTTTTCTAGTTACGAATTTGTGGAAGCCCTGCTCGATTTTAGATTTGAGAGTTGAGATTTTAGATTGATGAGGTGTCTGTAGCCGTCCCGATTTTTTGAGGCGGATACATAGCTTCAAAATATCAAATCCTCGTCAAACTACGATCGCAGGACTTGTGCAGAGAGTCACGGGCGATCGAGTCAAAACTAAATATCTAGAAATAATACTTTTGTTATGTTATTGCTTTGTTGGGTTCAAAGTGCGATCCAAAGCGTGTCAAATTGAGCTACGGATGTAGTATTAGTCTGCTGTCTGATTGCACAGTCTTCCCGATCCCCCCTAGCCCCCCTTAAAAAAGGGGGGGACAGGAAAGGGTCAAAGTCCCCCTACAACCAGGGGGATTTAGGGAGATATAGACTCAGCTATAAACGAGATTTATTCAGGATTTCAGACTTAAGTTGATACCAATACCCTACTGCCCAAACTACTTGCTCAAAAAAAAACCGGATTTCTGTTCATGTGGTGCGTAATTCCTCACTCAATCATCCTCCTTTTAAGATCGAAAATCACAAATCAAAAATGACTGCTGTGCCCTTGCCTCGCCCCTCACCTCAACCTGCTGACCGCCCTCCGGGTCGCAATTCTACCGACGCGACGCCAGTATTTGCCCTCAAAGAACTGGTGGCGCGCTTGCACCGATACCAGCACAACGTTCAAGATATGTTGAGTTCGCTGGGATTTGCCCTGCGCAGTTTTAACAATCTCAACCAATTTTTGGAGTTGGTGCCTTTGGTGGCGACTCGCATTACCGACGCCGACGGGGGAGCTTTAGTGCTGTTCAAACCCAACGGTCAAGTCAGGTTCCAGCAGTTGCACTGTCAGGAAGGACGGCAGTGCCAAGATATGCGAAAAGCGCTGGAAATAGCCACCAGGCAAGCTACAGCAGGTGCGGGCGCGGCTGGTGGTGAATCTTTTTCTGAAACCTCTGGGCAGGCTTCTAGTCTCGACTTGCAAGTCGGTCGTTATTTGGGCCCGGATGTTCATTTGTTTGGGGCGCCAATTTTAGTTAAGAATTTGGAACGCGGACGGCTTTATGTTTTTAGCAGTGATCCGCAATATCTCTGGACTCCCGGCAGACAGAAATTAGTTCGGTTAGTGGCGGATCAAACTGCCGTCGCCATCTACAAAGACGAACTGACTGTGAAGTTGGCTGAAAAAGAACGCTTGGACAGAGAGTTAGAAATCGGGGCGGAAATTCAGTTGCGCTTGCAACCCCGCAGTTGTCCGAAAATTCCCGGTCTTGACGTGGCTGCCCGCTGCCAAACTGCTAGCAGGGTCGGTGGCGATTATTATGATTTTATTCCCGCTGACTATGACCCGATCGGCAAGGAAGATGAGGGGGAACACCCCCCATCCCTGATTAAAAATCTCAAGTCCAAAATCGACAAGGGCCGCTGGAGCATCGTCATCGGCGACGTGATGGGCAAAGGCGTACCCGCCGGCCTGTTGATGACGATGACGCGGGGTATGCTGCGGGCTGAGGTTTTGAACCGCCACTCGCCTGCGAGAATTTTGCAACATTTAAACCGGGTAATGCACGCGGATTTAGAAAATTCTCACCGTTTTGTGACTCTGTTTTATTCGGAATACGACCCGAAAACTCGCGTTCTGTCTTACAGTAATGCTGCTCACCACCCGCCTTTGCTGTGGCAAGCTGCAACTAATTCGATTCTTCAGCTTGATACTTTGGAGGGGATGTTGATTGGCCTGGATGCTGATTCGCACTACCAAGAAGCAAGCGTGCAATTGCAGCCAGGAGATACTATTATTTATTACACAGACGGATTTACTGATGCTGCTAATCAAAGGGGCGATCGCTTTGATGAGGATAACTTGATCTCGGCTTTTCAATGGGCCTGTCAAAATTATCAGCAGTCTGAGGAAATTTTGGATTATTTGTTCGATCGCGTTCACCAGTTTATCGGCATCGGGAACCGCAATGAAGATGACATGACACTGGTTGTACTTAGGGTAACACCGACCACAGGAGAAAATCACCATGATAGTTAATTTAATGCCGGAAATTACTGCTGGATTGACCGGCTCAATTAATTGGAACGATGCCGCTCATTTGTTAGTTGTGAAATCTCATTTGAGTTCGACTCTGTTTTTGGGTCAAAGCTACGAGATTTTTACTAATTTTCAGAAAGCTTGGAGTCATTTTGTGTCTACTGGTCAAATAGGAGCTTTTTTTATAGGTATTTTTATTGGCTGGTTCATTAAAGGGATTATTCCTTAAAGTTTTTGTGGAAGGGAGCATCAGGAGGGAATTTATAAAGTTCGCTGTTAGGACTTTATTTCTTTCTGATGCAGCATAATTTAATTAATAATTTTGTAGTCTATAATTCAGTTTTTTAGTGTCTATACAAGTATTATAAAACTTCATTAAGATTGTAAGCATCAATAGACAATGGTAGTATCATCTAGTCAGAAGTGTCAACTGAAAGAATTATTGCCCTTGTTAAAAAATGGAGAGTCTGAATGCAACTAGCAGAGAGACACATCATTAAATCCACCGAGAATCGTTTTGTGGAAATTGACAGATTAGCCTTTAAATCCAAAAATCTGTACAACGCGGCTAACTACGTTATTCGTCAGAGTTTTGTCTATGGATGGGGTTATATCAGTTACAACAAAATGAACCGTTTAATGAAGTATCATCAAGCATACAAGGACTTACCAGCCAAGGTAAGTCAACAAATATTGATGATATTGGACAAGAATTGGAAATCTTTTTTTGAAGCAGTCAAAACTTACAAAATTGAGCCGAATAAATTCACTGGTCGCCCGAAATTACCGAAGTATAAAGATAAAGTCAAGGGTCGGAATATTCTCGTCTATACGATTCAAGCAATTAGTAGTAAGGAACTAAAGAAGGGAATTATCAAGCTTTCAGGTACTAATATCTCAATCAAGACTCTTGTAAGACAAGAGCAAATTTGCCAAGTTAGACTGGTTCCCAAATGTGATTCCTATGTAATCGAGGTAATTTATAATGCCTGTGCTGAGCGTAGTCGAAGTAAGCCGGAGTCCACCGCCATTGCAAGTCCGAAAGAAGCAATTGCTAGTATCGATTTAGGGCTGAATAATTTAGTGGCGTTAACTTCAAATCAGCCGGGATTTGTCCCTGTACTGATTAACGGGCGACCATTGAAATCAATCAATCAATTCTACAACAAGCGTAAGGCACGACTACAATCTCAATTAAAAGGAAATCGCCAAACCTCATCACGCATTCAGCGCCTAACTCGTTGTCGCCATCAAAAAGTGGATAATTACTTGCACCACGCCAGTCGCTCCATCATCAATTTGATCGCATCACAAAAGATTGGGACGCTAGTAATTGGCAAAAACGCACAATGGAAAAACGAGATTGATTTAGGAAAGAAAACCAATCAAAACTTTGTAAGCATTCCTCATGCTCGACTAATTGAAATGTTGAAATACAAAGCTGAGTTGATGGGAATACAGGTAATAGAGCAAGAAGAATCCTATACTTCAAAATCGAACTTTCTCAAGTTAGATCCAATTCCTGTCTACGGGAATATTAAAACCCGGGATGTCACATTTACTGGCAATCGAATTAAGAGAGGATTGTACAAAACGTCGTCTGGTCGATTGATTAACGCCGATGTTAACGGATCTTACAATATTTTGAGAAAAGCAATCCCAAATGCTTTTAGCGATGGGATAGAGAGCTGCGTAGTTCAGCCGAGGCGGGTTAATCCGCTCGAAGTGAAAGCGAAAGGGGAGGGA
>JAYUGZ010000363.1:0-1811 GCA_043767465.1 Cyanobacteriota bacterium | reverse complement strand
ATTGACCTCAATCAAGAACAGCGAAATTACTTGCACCGCTACTTCAAAGAACAAGTATTTCCCGTACTCACTCCCCTCGCAGTTGACCCCAGCCACCCTTTCCCCTTCCTTTCCAATCTCAGTCTCAATTTAGCAGTAGTAGTCAGAGATCCCGACACGCGCGAAGAATTGTTTGCTCGCGTCAAAGTGCCGCAGGTGTTACCGAGGTTTTTGACACTACCGGCGGATTTGCAGTGGCAGCAGAGGGGTAAATCTGCTGTGTGGACAGGGGTGCCTCTAGAACAGGTAATTGCCCACAATTTAGAAGCTTTGTTTCCGGGGATGGATATTCAGGAATATCACCCGTTTCGGATTACTCGCAATTCCGATTTGACGGTGGAGGAAGATGAGGCAGAGGATTTGCTGCTGGCTATAGAACAGGAACTCCGCAAGCGCCGGTTTGCAGGTTCTGCGGTGCGGATGGAAATTCAAGGGATTATGCCGCCTGCACTGCGAGATATGTTAATGGAGGAGTTGGATCTTGGTGAGCAAGATGTTTACGTCGTAGAAGGGCTGCTAGGCCTCAAGGATTTGATGTCTTTGATCGGGCTGCCTGTGCCGGAACTGAAAGACCCCCCTTGGACTCCGGTGGTGCCGCCACGGTTGCGGAATTCGGAATCGCCGATGATTTTAGGAAAATCGATGTTGGATGTTGAGGAGGGTGAGGATATTTTCACGGCCATCCGCCAGGGCGATATTATGCTGCATCATCCCTATCACTCGTTTGCGGCGACTGTCCAGCGGTTTATTACTGAGGCGGCGCACGATCGCTCGGTATTAGCGATTAAGATGACTTTATACCGCACTTCTGGTGATTCGCCGATCGTCAGTTCTTTAATTGAAGCCGCACAAAATGGCATACAGGTAGCCGTTTTAGTAGAACTCAAAGCCCGGTTTGACGAAGAAAATAACATTAACTGGGCGCGCAAGTTAGAACAAGCGGGTGTGCACGTAGTTTACGGTTTGGTGGGACTCAAAACCCACACTAAGGTGGTGATGGTAGTCCGCCGCGAAGCCAGTTGCATTCGCCGCTATGTTCACATCGGCACGGGAAATTACAACCCGAAAACGGCTGGACTCTATACGGATGTGGGTTTGTTGAGTTGTCGCGAGGATTTGGGTGCGGATTTGACGGACTTGTTTAATTATTTAACTGGTTATTCGCGGCAGATAACTTATCGTAAATTGTTGGTGGCGCCTGTCAATATGCGCGATCGATTTTTAGCTTTGATCCGCCGCGAGGCTGAATTCTGCCGCTTGAATGCTGAAACTGGCACCGGTAGCTGTGGCCGAATTGTCGCTAAAATGAATGCTTTAGTTGACCCTCAAATTATTATGGCTTTGTACGAAGCTTCCCAAGCGGGAGTGAAAATTGATTTGATTATTCGGGGGATTTGCTGTTTGCGTCCGGGCGTTGAAGGTGTTAGCGAAAATATTAGAGTTATCAGTATTATCGGCCGCTTTTTAGAGCATTCTCGGATGTTTTATTTTTTCAACGGTGGTGCCGAAGAGGTGTATATTGGTTCTGCTGACTGGATGCAGCGCAATCTCACAAGACGGGTTGAGGCGATCGTCCAAGTCGAAGATCCGACTATTCTGATGGAGTTACAAGAAATTTTGGGTGTGATGCTGGCTGACAATCGTCAAGCTTGGGATTTGCAGCCTGGGGGACATTATTCTCAGCGGCGCCCCCCTGCTAATAACCCGGAGGTGAGCTCCCAACAAATTTTGATGGATATGGCGATGAATTAGTTATTGGTCATGGGGCATGG
>JAYUGZ010000362.1:0-1813 GCA_043767465.1 Cyanobacteriota bacterium | reverse complement strand
ATTTTAGCTCGATCGGTTAATTTGATGTTTAATACGATCGGTTCAGGTTAAAGTAACTTAATGGTGTGAATGTGTAGATATGTCTACTCAATTACTAATGTCAAATAATTCATCCACTCTTTCTCGGCCTCAAGTCACCGCGAGCAATCCCGAAATGGCTAGTTCTTCTACGCTATCGACGGGTTTTGCGCGCAAAGTAGATTCGGTGAAGTGCCCCTACCAAGCCGACCAGCAAGTTAAGTTCCTGCACCTGCAAGCAGAAATCGACTCCTTGCTGCTGCAAGTCCAAACCCTCAAACAGCAGCGATCCGTTGCTGGCTCTAGAGTTGCGATCGGCCAAAATTCCGCTGTGGGCAACGGCAATTAGCAGTGACAACTCGTGCTAATTGTGCCGCCCCTGTGGTATGGAAAGTAAAGTTTTGTTAACCGCAGTGTTTTTTTAACCAAAAGCGCTAGCCATCTCATCTGCGGCTAGCGATCGCTAGCATTTGCTAAAACGCGCTTGCCTAATGCTCAACTCGTCTGCTGATTGCCGGCAACGAGCTGATATTTTACTGCGCTAATTTTGTTAAGCCACCCACAAGGCATACGGAGAATCGAAATCAATTTATGACAGCATCGATCGAAAAACCACTAAATTTGACATCCGCAAGTGACACCTCCAACCTGCGCCTCAAAGATATTCTCCAAACCCTGCCGCGCGAAGTTTTTGTCAAAAACCCCCGCAAAGCTTGGACAAAAGTCATCGTCAACGTTCTTTTAGTAGCTGTCGGTTATTTTGGCATAGCAGTATCGCCTTGGTATTTACTGCCCCTGATGTGGATTTTCACAGGTACCGGATTAACCGGTTTTTTTGTAATCGGCCACGACTGCGGACACCGGTCATTTGCTAACCGCCGCTGGGTAAACGATTTAGTCGGACATCTCGCATTTCTGCCGTTAATTTTTCCGTTCCACGCATGGCGGCACGGACACAACTACCACCACAAGCATACCAATAAAATTGGTGAAGATAATGCTTGGCAACCGATGACAGCAGCCGACTACGCTGCCGCGCCCAAAGCATTACAAATAGCTTATAGTTTAATCTTCGGCCCGATGTGGTGGATTGGCTCGATCGCCCACTGGGCAAAAGTACACTTTATGTGGTGGCGCTTCAAAGAAGGCCAACAGCGCGAACAAGTCAGATTTTCGGTTTTGGTAGTTTTAATCGGTGCTGCGATCGTATTTCCGACTTTAATTGCCACCACAGGCATTTGGGGATTCATCAAATTTTGGTTGATGCCCTGGATGGTTTACCATTTCTGGATGAGCACTTTTACAATTGTTCACCACACAGCGCCAGACATTTCATTTAAATCACCAGAAGAATGGAACGAAGCCCAAGCACAACTATCGGGAACAGTTCACTGCGACTATCCCCGCTGGGTAGAGTTTCTGTGCCACGACATTAACGTGCACATTCCCCACCACCTTTCAACTGCCATACCCTGGTACAACTTGCGCCTAGCCCACAGCAGCTTAAAGGAAAACTGGCAAGATCATCTCTATGAAACCAAGTTTTCTTGGTCTTTAATGAAGCGGATTGCCGACAACTGTCACCTGTACAATCCGGCTGGCGGCTATCAGACATTAGAGGAATTTCACGCTCAAACCAAGTAAGTTTGAAACGCGATAAATCCCCGAAAAACCCGGTTTTATTTAACAAACCGGGTTTTTTCAATATCACAATCCGCAGCCAAAATAATTGATAACTATCGCTTTTAGCGGAGTCTCGATCCCCCTAAATCCCCCTTAAAAAGGGGGACTTTGA
>JAYUGZ010000361.1:0-11589 GCA_043767465.1 Cyanobacteriota bacterium | reverse complement strand
TTTTAATTGGTGCTGCTGTTGTTGGAACTTGAGGAGTTTTTGGTACTGCGGTTGTTGAAACTTCAGTAGTTTTAATTGATGCTGTTGTTGTCGGAACTTCAGGAGTTTTAATTGGTACTATTGTTGTCGAAACTTCCGTAATTTCTGCTGATGCGGTTGTCGAAATTTCAGTAGTTTTTATTGGTACTGTTGTTGTCGAAACTTCAGTAGTTTTTATTGGTGCTATTGTTGTCGGAACTTCAGTAGTTTTTACTGGTGCTGCGGTTGTTGAAACTTCAGTAATTTCTGCTGTTGTTGTCGGAACTTCGGTGGTTTTTGGTACTAATGTTGTCGGAACTTCGGTAGTTTTTGGTACTGTTGTCGAACCCTCGGTGGTTTTTGGTACTGTTGTCGGAATTTCGGTAGTTTTAATTGGTGCTGCGGTTGTTGATATTGTAGCAACAGGTTTGATTGGGGATACGTCAATTTCGAGGCTAGCATTTGTTGGAATAGTTAAAGGTTGAGCGGTTACATCCGGCTTACTATTTGAGTTGCTTGTCGGAACAGTCGCGGAATTTTGCGGAGATTCCTCTAATGTTAATTTTTCTGAAATTACAGCAGTTTGAGATGGTGATTTTGGGTTAATTTTTTCGTCTAGCGCAACTGTTGGGGATGAATCATTTGACTCTATTTTATCTGAAGCAACAGCAGTTTGAGATGGTTTGTTTTGGTTGGTTGCTTCAGCAACTAGAATGGTGGGAGATTTGTGATTTGTAGTGCTATCTCTACCGGAAATATTGGGGCTAACAGAAGTATCGACTATTGCTGCTGTTGGTGGCAATTCCGAGGTTGGGGAATTATCGACTATTGGTTCTGGATCTGATTTACCTGTACTAATAGTCGTTGTTGGTTCTGTTTTTGGCGATTTGCTCCCTTGAGTATCAACTATTGGTTCTGTTTTTGGCGATTTGCTCCCTTGAGTGTCAACTATTGGTTCTGTTTTTGGCGATTTGTTCCCTTGATTGTCAACTATTGGTTCTGTTTTTGTCGATTTGTTCCCTTGATTGTCAACTGTTGGTTCTGTCTTGATTAAATTTGCTTCGACAGTTTTTATTGGTTCGATTTTAGGCGTTTTTGTAGATTCAGATTCAGTAATTTTCGAGTCATTTTTTGGCGATTGTGTGGGATTAGAATTAGTTAATCTTTGGAAGAATTTCGAGTAGCTTTTTTGGCGTTCTTCATCAATAAATTGACTCAGTGGTGCGATTTTTGACGTGACGCCTGTCATTTTAAATATGATATCATTGTAATCGCGATCGCTCCCTTTGTTTATCCCCATGTCTTCCATGACAAAGAGTTTACCTTCACCTGTAATATCGGCAATTTGACCGATACTGAAGCCGTCACTAGCATTGTCTGTAGCTATGGAAAATAGGGGTTTTTTATCACCGCCGATTGCGGGGTTGTCGTATACTTGTTGTACCGTGCCGTTGGGGACTAGCATGACGAAGAATTTGTCCCCAGGCGTCATAGTAAATGTTTTTGTGCCGAGATATTGTCCTGAGTTGAAGTTTTCTGGGCTGTTAGTATCGGTGTAATATGCCCCTTCTAAATCGTCAGAAATTGCGATGTAACCCTTTGTCGAGTTGCTTAAAGCTCTGTTGGCTGCTTCTTTAATAAATGCTTCTGAACCTGGAATAAATTTATCCATTCCTGTGAGGCTGACGATGGCTAGCTGTCCGGTATACCAACCTCCATCTGATGTGAATTCTATACCGACTATTCCTTTTTTATCGACTAGGAATGCGTTTGAGTCAAAGTTGATGCTGGTTGCAGGAGTTGAGGTTTTATTGGGTTCTAGATTAGTGGCGGTATTTAGGTTATTGGCGGTAGAGATTTCGGTAAGTGGTGTTTGATTTGGTTCTGATTTGTCAGAGGTTGATGCTGTTGTCGGTAAGGTTTTGTTAAGTTCTGATTTATCAGTCGTTGATGTTGTGGTGGGTGAGGTTTTGTTAGGTTCTATTTGATCAGTCGTTGATATTATTGTTGTTGCTGTTGTCGCAGGTAATACTTTATTAAGTTCTATTTGATCAGTCGTTGATGTTTTGTTAGGTTCTATTTGATCAGTCGTTGATATTGCATCGATGGCAGGTAAGGTTTTATTTATCTCTAATTTATCAGTGGTTGATGTAATCGTAGGTGATGGTTTGTTAGCTGAAGATTTATCAGTCGTTGAGGCAGTTGCGGGTGATGTTTTCTTGGCTTCTACATTTTCAGCGGTTGATGCAGTTGCGAGTAATGGCTGATTAGCTGAGGATTTGTCAGTGTTTAATACTGAAGTGGGTGACGTTTTGTTCGCTGAGGATTTGTCAGTAGTTAATACTGGATTGGGTGATGTTTTATTTGGTTCTGATTTATCAGAGGTTAACGCAGTTGCGGGTGATGTTTTGTTGGATTCTACACGCTCAGAGTTTAACGCAGTTGCGGGTAAGGTTTTGTTTGATTCTAAGCTGTCATTCGTTGAGGTTGTTGCGGGTGATGTTTTATTGGGCTCAGATTTATCACTTGTTTCAGCAGTGGCGGGTGATGTTTTGTTCGCTGATGAGTTTGTGGATGTTAGTGTTGTCGCAGGTGATGTTTTATTTGATTCGGAGTTATCGGGAGTTGATGTAATCGTAGGTGATGTTTTATTTGGTTCTGTTATGTCAGAAATTGATGTAATCGTAGGTGATGTTTTATTTGGTTCTGTTATGTCAGAAGTTAATATAGTTGCTGGTAAGGCTTTATTGAACTCTGATTTATCGGATGTTAACGCAGTTGTGGATGATGTTTTATTCGATTCAGATTGAGCCGAAGTTGATACAGTTACGGGTAAGGTTTTATTAAACTCAGATTTGTCGGGAGTTAATACAGTTGTAGGTGATGTTTGGTTCGGCGATAACTCGGTTTTGAGTGCAGTCGCTGACGATAAGGGTGTTTTGTTATCTTCTAGTTTTGAACTCGTTTCAGCAGTGGCGGATAATGGTGTTTTGAACTCAGCTTTTTCCTGCGCTGTGGATGCAGTTACAACGGGTAATGTTGAGTTATTTTCTGTTTCTAGTTTTGGAGATACTGTTGGGGATAATTGTGTTGGATTTTCCGTTACTTTATCGGAAATAACTTTTGGGGCTGTGGTTTTATTTAACTCTGAGGTGCTGATTGATGAGTTAATGGTAGGTGCGTTAGTCGCAGATTTACTCAAATCATCAGTCGAGTTATTTAAAGCAATTCGATTCGGGTTGGTTAGGGGGTCTCCTAAGTCGGAATCGAGTTTACCAATCAGGGGGTCAACTTCAGATGTTGCATCCCTGAGAGTGCTGTTAGTCGCACTGGTGGTAGCAGTATGTATGCTCTTGGTATCAGAGGCTTTGTTAACAATAAAAGCATCAGCCTCTATTCGACTCAATTCATCTTTTGGCTGGCTTGTAGTTTCTATTAAGTTAGGTTTCTCCGAACGAACCAGAGAGTCGTCCGTTTGATACAATAAAGGTTTCTTAGTTGGAACTCCCGGCAAAATTGATGGTGAATTTGGGGCGATTCCTGGAACAAAGGATTCCTGTTCTTCTAAAGGTTCTCCAATCGGGTTCGGTAAAGGCATTCTTCGCACTCCTTCTTAAATACTTGTATAGATGTTGCTTGCTGTTTGGAGCAACTGCAAGCGGATTGTTTTTGATGGTTCTTTCTTGTTCTATCTTGGGACTTACGTGCCAATGAGTTTGACACAATATCCATAGCAATAAGGTGCAGCACAAGTACCAAAAGCATGGGGTTTGTACTCCATTCCTGTCAATGCAGTCCCGGACGGATGCAAAAGTGGTTTGACACGATATCCATTACAATAAGGTGCATCGTAGCACTCAAAGTATGGATTTATGTTCCATTTTTGTTGATGTATATGTCTGCGATAGATTCAATTTATCGAACTCCTAAGTCCGACCGCTTACCGACTGCTGTCAAACATTAATTAATTATCTTAAATGCCTCTATAGCAGTCCTAAATCAGTCGCAAAATCGATCTAGACCAGAATCCTTGCAGTATTATAAGCATCTTGCTCGCGTATATTTTTGCAAATCATTTAGGATTGCTCTAGCTGTTGTTTTGAGTTGCTAGATTTAAAATATGACTTGCACAAAAGTGGTTTTATGCGCTACTTATGCCGACCGATTGCAGCACAAGTAATCGACCTATAGGCTAGAGTGCGTAAGTCTGATAAAATCTACTTTAGTCTTAACTGTCAGATGCTGTATAGGCTGGCAGTTTTGTGGAGTCTGACAATTTGCTTGTTTTCGGAAAAAGCGATCTGAATGGCTTGAAAAAAGTCATTGTTGCACCCTTCATTATAATTTTTTTAGACTGAAAATTAAACCGATGAATAAGTCCCGACTTCAACCCATACATGAAGTGTTTAGCTAGTCGTGCTTTTTGCGCAATCGAACTGTTGCTAACTTTTAATATTATCTGCTTGAGTTCTGTTCCAGTCTATTCGAGAAATTACTGAATTTTCAAGTTCTCAATTGAGAGTTGGTCGCGATTGATTTCACGGTCGTTCCGGCTGCGGGAGAGCGAACTATCACCGGAAATTCATTGAGAATTATATGATAATTAGGCAAAACTTTATGAAATTAGTTATATACATACTGAGAAAATACTTAGAACAAGCGAGCCCGTGCTCTTACTTTGCTACTACCCTCGTAAAATATTACTACGCAAGCGTTCGCAAACGTTCGCCCAGGCGAGCTGTCGCAAGCGATCGCACTCCCCCAGGACTGTGCTAGTCGCGTCCCTGACTGCCGAATGAATGCGGACATTTTTCTACAATGCGGAATTTTGTCTGTTGAGTTGCCCTCAACGCATTAAGAAATACCCACGACCGATGCAGCAATGCAGTAAGTATGTAAGACTTTGGAGCGTCGGGTCGAGTATACACCAAGCAAGCATGAAGATTGAGGGCCACGGGCAAGCTAAAATACTCACGCAATCGGAAATCGAACTGTTATTTAACGACGGTTTGCAGACAGAGCGAGATCGCGCCCTCTTCGGAATTTGCCTCTACGCCGCCTGCCGAGTTGCCGAAGCGTGCAGTTTGAAAGTCATCGATGTCTTTACCCCAGCGAATGTCATCCGCTCCGAAATGGTCATCCGCAAAGGCAACACCAAAGGCAAACTCGGCACCCGCACTATCCCCATAATTCAAGACTTGAGGCTGCTGTTAGAAACCTACAAACATCCCCAACACCCCTACCTGTTCCCCAGCCGCCACCTCAACCATCACTGGAAACACATGAACCCAGAAGCTGCCTCTCACCTGTTCCAGAAAGCCTGCGAAAAAGTTGGCATCATCGGCGCTTCCACCCACAGCCTCAGACGTTCGGCACTGACTCAAATGAGCAACGCCGGGATTCCGCTGCGGATTATTCAAGAAGTCAGCGGCCATAGAAACTTAGAACAGTTGCAGAAATACTTAGAAGTGCGGCCCGACCAAGTGAGGGGGGCCGTCTCCGCACTTTCTACCCTTTCCTACGTCAGGAAAACCCCATATCCTGATTCAGCCCCCCCGGTCGCACAAAATCCGTTGCCCCACCACCAACACTCGCAAGCCCAAGCAGACTCCCTGGCCGAAGAAATTCCCGACTGGTGACGGTCGCTTTGGACGACAAACCAGAAGCTGTCCTGACGATTCGCTACAGTTGTTGATCGCTTTCTTTCGATCGCTAGAAGTCCTCGCCCCTGGACTTGTTACAATTGTTCATGAAGTGGAGCAGGTTTCTACGAAACCTGCTGTTAGGAGAATTGAAAGGCGATGTGGCTCGCTCTTGTGGCGTTGCTCTCGAAGAGCGGCTTCTACCATGCGGGCATTGATGGAGTTGTGCAGGGAAAAACTAGCCTCGCTTACCTTTATTGTGGCGGTGGATTGACATTAATAAGCTTTTACGATTATGGCAAAACCCAAAAGGTATCCCGATAATTGGCGAGAAATTGCACTTTCAGTGAAAGAAAACGCTCTCTGGCGCTGTGCTAAATGTTGCCAACAATGCCTCCGACCCGGTACGCAAAGCGGCTTAACCAAATCAGAACGGTGTGCCTTAACTTTGGCAGTGCACCACCGCAACCGAATACCGGAAGACAACCGCCTCGAAAACTTAATAGCATTGTGTACGGCCTGTCATCTTTCGTATCACCACCGCGGTCAGTCTAACGTATCTCCAGGGCAGTTATCCTTGTTCCCCGATGATGGCATTGATTGGGATATTATTGCTCCTGCTGGGGAATCGGCACGGGGCAATTGATTCGATCCGAATCCGCTGCTAACCGTTTAATCAGCTCAAAAGCAGCCGTGCAATCTGCTAAAACCAAAATGAGCCAATTGCTTTTTAGTTTTAAGGTGCGGTGGCGATTCGTTGGATTCGCACTCGGTCAACTGTACTTTGTAAGTTCCATATTTGACAGCTCGATATCAAAACAGCACATTCAAAATATAGCTAAATCTGCGGCATTTAAAAGCTGCGTAACCTGCTTTAAAAACGAGTACCATCAAAATAGAAAACCCCCAGAACTGGGGATGAGTCGCTGCTACAAAGCTAAACAACAATCTAATTATTTTATCAAACAAGTGTCACTGCCTGCAAATTAAAATAATCACGAATACGCCTTGGCTTCAAATATAGGTAAGAAATAGCTGCACTCAGACTGTTAGCTGGCAAGAGATTGAGCCTAAAATCTATTATTGTTAGATTTTTTAACCATTTGGGGCTTTCCGGGCAATGGTTTGATGGCAATAAGCCGAGATGCCGACATACTAGGTAATGAAGACCCACAATTCTTTGACAAAGACGCCAGTTCAACAAATTAAACTTGATTTTAATTGCTTACACCTCGTCGTCAAAGAAATCATCAATCCACTTTTTAGCTTCGGTAAGCGCTCCTTCTTCTGTTGGATTGCTGCCTGATTCGATTAAATCAATTCCGCGTTCGTCGTAGACAAACCACTGCCAAGATTCTGACCCATGAACTATCTTAAGTTGTAGCCCGCAGTAGTAATAGCAATCGGGTTGCAGGTCAATCTCTTCAGACTTTTCAATCACAATCCAAGTTTCTATTGTTTGCCGTTCGGCAAGATTCGCAAAGCTGCTATTCCCTATAAACCGCACAATTGAAGGCGGTAGCAAGCTAAGGAGTTTTCTGAAAAACATTACTTATCTCCTCTGGTTCTGGATTGCAGTCGGAAGATTAATAGGTTCTGGCTGATGAAAACCGTCTGCAACGTCATCCCGAACGACAATCGCTCCTACAATCTGACAGCATGATAGCTAAAAGTTTCAGATTGCGTACTTTCGGATAGCTTTCGTATCCAAGTAGCATAAATTAAAGAAAAGCATTCATTTACTTGCCTCCCACTGACGGTGCAAATTGATAGTGGTTGTGCGTGCTGTTGTCGATATTCTGATCGCCTTGAACTACTGTTGGCGGTAAATCTTTTACGGCTTGCCGATAACCGTCGTGGTAGGAAGATTTAACCAAGTACATCAGCATCACTGGTATGGCTTAGAATAGAGTTGATGCAAGGATGGCAGTCATTTTATTGTCCATAATTAGCACAGCCCCGTCATCAATACCGCACTGGATTCGCAGTTTGAAATTAGTACGAGTGGTACGAGAATACAGTTCAAAATTGACTTGAGACATTCAATCATTTAATAGGTTGGTTGTTGGTTGTTGGGTCGGTAGTGGCTGTACGATCTGCAATTGTGCAGCCACCTCGTAACGACCGCAATAAACTCAAAAAAAATCACTTTCTTTCTGGGACGCCGAAGGATTTAGCATCCCAAATACCCCAAACCTCACGAACAGAAGATACGGCACCCAGTAGCGCTTCTGCTGGTGTTCTCCCGAAAACTCGTATCTCCCGAGGCGGATGGTACTTGCGAGTCACGGTAACGCTCCACTGAATTTGATGGCTTCTGAGCGCTCTCATCTTTCGTCCCTCCCATCGCCCGGTGCGGGTGCTGCCGGTGCGTTGGATTCGCTCGCTATCCGCCAGCAGATCGCGCTTGCTAGTTCGTTTTGTTCGGCGCGACTGAGAACTCGCACTGTGGGAAACCAAAGCTGCAAGTGCGATAAGTCATTGTTGACAGTGGCTGAATACGCTTTGAACGGGTCGCTCTCCAAACAGACGAAGGTTCTCAAAACGTACAGTTCATCGAAGTTGAGCCCATTCAATCGGTTGATTATGGATTCTAGGGAATATTTCCTAGGCGCCATGTAGGGAACCACGGCTTGTTCCCTCAGTTCCCACCAATTCATCACGCTGTCTCGTTCGGTGGAACACAGAATCTCTGACTTGCGGATGCAAACATAAATCGGCTGACCGTCTTCTTTTATCAAGTTGTCTAGGTCATCCACCAAGCGACCCGTAACGGTTTCTAAGCGAACGTCCGTTACTTCCATCCGCCCGATTGTGGTGGTGACGCGGGGGTTGGGTATTTCGACAAAGCTTGGTTGGGCGGGTTGCGGTTGCTGCCCGTAATCTGCGAACATAGAGGAAATCTCCGTAAAGTGAGTGCCATACCCCGCCCCATTCGATTGCGAGTCAGAGGGGGCGGGGTTTGGTTTTTGGTTTTTGTCTGCCCGCTAACGCCAATCTGTAAAAGCGTTGGCGGGCGTTGGGTTTAAGGCACTTTTGAGTTAGTTTTGGACAACAAAAGGGGTAGTTTTACGGATGACCCTTTTACGCCGGCACTGACTTTGGCGTGCCTGAGTGTATAGTAACAACAGGTAAGGTACTTGTCACTATTTACATTATTATTCAGATAGGGATTCCCGCAGACAAACTGAAACAACAGGTAAGGTACTTGTCTAGTTTTAGTGTACCTAAATAAAAAGCAAGGTAGTAAAGGGTAGAGTTTAAGAAAGTGACAACCTTCTTAACACTTGTATGCCCTCTGATAAACCTCGAATAACCCTTTACCTGGATAAGCAGGATATGGAGCACCTGGGGGCTTGGGCTGATAAGGAGTTTTTAACAGTACCCCAACTGACACGAGTGGTAGTTAAGCGAGCTATAGCGGAATACCTAAAACAAAACCCTTCTAATCCCCCAACCCCCAAACCGGACAGCACCCATGACTCACCCAATGAAACCGCCCCTCCGCCAGCCACCAAAGCCAAGCGGAGTAAGGGGAGTAAAGAAGCTAGTTAATCTCGCTGCCGCTGTCTGACACGCCCAAAAATTTGGGGCGCTCTCCCAAAAGCTGTTAAATAAAATAAAAGCTTTAATGGACAACGGTTTTAGGCGCAATTCTTAGCGTTTCAAACTTTCACCAGCTCGAAGACCCTCAAATGCTTGCTACTAGAAGCCGGAGGCATTTCAAATTCGGGGGTAAGGAAAAAAATTGGTTTGACAGGTTGCGCTACTCCAGCTCGAAATAGGTTCCAAGCCTTGCAGGCAGTATGTTTAATAGGTTGCACTCCTGTCTGTGTGCGATGGAATACCCCAAAAATAGACAACTGTCCAGTGATTATCTAGCAAAGGAGAGTAAAACCTAGTGACCGAATCAGTAAGAGCCACCCGCGCCATAGTACAAATAGGCTCCCTCGCAGTCGATGGATTTATGCTGCCTGATGGCTCGTATCGGATGAGCCAAACTCAGGCAGCGGAATGTGTGGGTTTAAAGGTTCAGAACGTCTCAGATTTTTTACGCTCTAAGGCATTCAAAGCTTTAGCAGGTGAGGGTTATACTCCTCAGATTTCTGAGATAGAACCAACGGGAGAACAACTTAGGGGACAAGCAAGGATTAACGCGCTACCGTTAGCAGTCGTTAGAAAATATTGGCTCTGGCAGGCTCACAGGGGAAACAAACAAGCTCTGGCTCTTGTGGATGCCCTGATGGCTGAAACCTTAGAGCGACGTTTTGATGAAGCTTTCAGCGTTACCCGCACCGAGGTTGAACGAAACGAACTTTTGAGCCAGCGAGTTCAAGAACTTGAACAGGATATCAGAGAGGCGTTCTGGGTTGAGGACGAGATTAGGATAGAGCACGAACACTACGAGCGCTTGCTTCGAGAGCACGGCATCGACCCTTGGAGAATTCCGGGAGCACAGGATGAACTGGGTTAATTGCGATCGCCAAAATTGGGATTTTTCGATTCGGAAATTCCTTGCCAACCAGCAATCCAAGTAACCCATTGAAGTTTAAAATTTGGGAAGTGTCTATTAAATCATGGAATTAGGGCTCTTCAAAACCAGCGAAAAGCCCCCAGCGACCAAACAAGACAAAAAAAAAGTCCGCAGTCTTTAGAAGAGACGGCCGACAAATCAAAATAAAATAAAATTCTAAGACCATCATAATTCATATCTGCCATTACTGCAAAATTTACACCTTTGTAAATCTACGGTAGTTAAAGCAGGGCCGTCTCTTCTACATTTAGCGGGTTTTTGCAATAAAAACCAGTTAGCACCCGCTATGAGTAGCGAGAGAGGAATCTATGAACGTTGTTGCAAATCTATTCTCAACTACCGCGTACCTTTCCCCCAAGCACAAAAGCCACATCGAGAGCCGGGGGCTGTTGAACAATTGGAGTTACGCCAACTGCCGAACCGTAACGGAGGATGAGGCATCAGTTTACTTGGGTTATGCGGCGAAGTCTGGGGGCATCCTGTTTCTGGGAAAAACCACACAATTCCAATTCAGACCGGACAAACCTTGGAAATCAGAAAGCTGCAAGAAAGCGCCCAAATATCGGACTCCCGTTGGCGAATACGACGCATTCTTGCCCCAGCATCCGACAGATAAGGATTACTGGGATGCAGACAAACTCAAACTTGTTTGTTACCGCATTGACGACCACCCTTACCTGATCGTCACAGAGGGGGCTTTTAAGGCGATCGCGGGATGCAGCCACGATTTACCGACAATTGCACTGATGGGCATCAGCATGGGGCTGACTGCCAAAGCTAGCGACGTGCAGGGTCAGCGGTATCTCGTTCCCACGCTAGAATCCTACGCCCGCGCCGGTTTTGGGTTCATCATTGCCTTCGACGCCGATGCAGCGACCAACCAAGGCGTGGTTTGGGAACAGCGGAAACTCGGCCGCCAGTTGCTCAAATTTGGCGTTCCGGTCCGCAGCGTTACGGGACAATGGGAACCGGGGACTGAGGGAGAAACCAAAGGTATGGATGACTTTATCCAGAGAAAAGGAATAGAAGAATTTCGGCGGATGCTGGCCCGTTCCGTGCGGTTCGAGGACTGGGAAAACTCGCTCGGCGACGGCAACAGCCCCCCCAAATTCTCCCTCAAACCGCCCGCACCGCAAGAGCTCGGGGCCCAGTTTGCTGAAGATTTGCGCGACAGGCTCTGCTACTCTGAGGAACACAAATCCTGGATGAAATACGAACTCCAGCACCGGGGAGTTTGGGGCGCTGTTAGCGAAGATTACGTACTGAGCGCAATTCACGGGCTTTGCAAGGCTCGGGGGACTGTGCCGAACAACGCCTACTGCGCCAACGTTCTGGGGGCGATGAAGCGGGAGCTGTACGAATTCCAGTGGGGCGAGCGACCCTCAAACGAACTGC
>JAYUGZ010000360.1:0-4632 GCA_043767465.1 Cyanobacteriota bacterium | reverse complement strand
TGCCCTATTTTATCGGCATCAATAGAGAACTAAGATATTTCTTAGAACTGAGATGTTGCACCGGTGTCAGGAATAGGCCCAAAAGCCCGCCCCACCTGCGGCCTCGCGTGCGGGCACAAAAAAAGTCAACTCATCAGTGGAACAGCCCTGAAAGCCTGTTACTGAAAAGCTGCAAGATCTCAGTTAGAAGGGAGTTGCTGTATAATCTTCTGGGAAAACGGTGTCTCGGGCGATCGACACAATGGTGGATAGGGGTACTTGACAGAAATATTTCCGCCGGAATTGTTCTTCGGAGACTGCTGCTAGGAATTGCGCTGCATAACGGGTGGCGGTGGCAGAATTGGGCACCCAGAATTGAGTTGAGGGGCTAGAGAATAAGGTTTTGGAGATGTGTTCTCCAATTTCTGTTGTTTGCGGTTGTCTGGTGATGTGGAAAGCTCGATCGCGATAATTGACTTGGAAACCGAGATGTTTTAGGGTTGTGAATCCGAGTTGCAGGGAGGTGTCGCTGATTCCGAGTTTTTGGCGGAGTTGCTGTCTGGTGACGGGTTTGTTGTTGCGGCTGAGGTATTTGGCGATGCCGATTAGCTGTTGACAGATTTGCTGCGGGGCTACGAGTGGGGGTAAACTGTAGGCGATCGCCAGTTTTTGCTGCTTCTGCTGTGCTTGCCGAAACCAGACGCGCAGTTCGTCCCAGCTTGCAGGGCATTCTTTGAGGATAATCGAGTTTTCGCGATCGACTATTTCTGAATTGTCAACTAGATTTTCTGCCAGCATTGGAGATGCTGAGTTTGTGCTGGCTGCTAATAACTCTTCATCGTTATTTCTGTTTCGCCAGTCTACGATCCAATCTATTTTAGTCGGACAATTAATTTGGCTTTCTTCCGTGCGTTCCCCCACTGCTACGAGACGCACTTCATACCGCGATTTGTAAGTATTAAAATCGAGTTCGACAGTGGCATCGCAGCGGCCTTGAGGAACTTCGTTTTGGTTGTGTCCCCACCAAATGCCGGGAAATCCTGTATCGCTAGATTCATCTCTAATTGTAAATTCTGTTTTGATATATTCTACTTTTTGTCCTTTCAAATCTTTGATTTTTTGATTCCAAAGATTATCAAACCAGCAATTTTTGATGAGCAATTTAGGTGCAGGGTTGCCCATGCCGCAGGGTTCCAGCAGTTTGAGTTCTTGAAATAATTCTTTGCCCAATTCGGAAACAGTAATTGTGAGATCGGCTTGAACGGGGGCTGCTGTTAAAGTTTCCGGACTGTATTGTTGTCGCAGTTGCTGATTTACAGCATCGGTAAATAGGGGGATGTTTTCAACTGGGAGACTCAATCCGGCGGCGAAGGGATGACCGCCGAATCTGTCCAATAAATGTGCTTGATCTTTGACTAATTGGTAAAGATCGATTTGATTTGCTGAACGGGCGGAACCGCGAGCAATTTTGGATTTTGGATTTTGGATTTTAGATTGGGAAAGTGTTGGCGAATCGGGGTTGAAAGAATCAATAAGTTGCGTGTCTGGAAGACTTTCGTTAATTTCTTCGGTTCCTTCTGTGCTGAATAAGATCGCGGGACGGCCGTATTCTTGGGCGATTTGTCCCGCTACTAATCCCAATACTCCTACGGGCCATTGGGGGTCGCTGAGGACGATAACGCTAGTAGTTGAAAGGTCTAGTTTGGCTAGTTTTTCGGCGGCATCTTTTGCCACATCTTTTTGCAAAGATTTGCGCCGGGAGTTGGCAATTTCGGTTAAATTTGCTAGTTCTTCGCAGCGTTGTTTGTCGGCGCTGGTGAGGAGTTCTACGCAGAACTTGGCGTCACCTTGAATGCGGCTGACGGCGTTGATTCTGGGGCCGATGCCGAAGGAAATGTCGGTTGGGCGATCGCCTGTTTTTTTGCACAGTTCGAGCAATTTTGCAACTCCCGGACGGGTGGGATTGGCGATTTGTTTTTGCAGTTGTTCTATGCCGATTTGTGCTAGGTAGCGGCTGTCTCCCGTCAGTTGGACTAAATCGGCAATTAAGCCGATCGCCACTAATGCCAATAAATCCGCGAGGGGTCGCTGCGGAACATCAGGTAAAGTGTGATATATTGCTTCGATTAATTTGTAGGCTACGGCGACGCCGGACAGGTTAAACAGTGGGTGGTGGGGTTCAAAGTAGCGGGGATTGATAATGGCTGTGGCGGGAGGGCGATCGTCGGGTAATGTATGATGGTCGGTGATAATTGTATCGATGCCTAAACTTGTGGCATATTCGATTTCGGCGATGTTTGTACTGCCAGTATCGCAGGTAATAATCAGGCTAATTCCCGATTTTGCTAAGGCATCTATTCCCGGGATATTCAGTCCGTGAGATTCGGTTAAGCGGTTGGGAATGTAATAAATTAGTTGCTCGTCTTTGGAAAAAAATTCTCCTAGTCCGTCCCACAGAACGGAGGTTGAGGTGATGCCGTCGGCGTCGAAATCTCCCCAAATAGCAACTTTTTCGGTGCTGTTTCTGGCTTGCTCGATTCGGGCGATCGCCCAGTTCATTTCTAGTCCGAATTCAAAGGGACTTGCTGGTTGGTAAAGTTTGGGGTTGAGGAAACCGGGTATTTGTTCAGGGTTTTGAATTCCTCTGTACCAGAGAAGTGCAGCGGCATAGTTTCCTGGGAGTTCGGGCGCGTGGTTTCTGACAGCTTGAATCAGCCAAGCTGGGGGTTCGAGTAAGGGTTGATTTTGCCAGTTTTGAGGTAATTCTGTCATCGGTTATTTCATGAATTCCAGTAGGGGCGGGTTCACCAACAATCTTTAATTCACATCCACAATATCTATAAACCCGCCCCCACCGGGCTCGCTTTCCGAAGAAACCCGGTTTATTCCTAGATTTCTAGTTACTAAACGAAAAACTTCGTAGAAACCGGGTTTCTTGCCTCCCAATGCGTCCAGGATTGAAACTGTCCGAAGAGTTTGCATAGTAAAAGGTTTAGTTAAATAGATATTTCATCGATTATAGCAAGATTTGGTAGCCAATTTGCTGAAGTTTCTGTGGCAAAATTTGGTGAGGAAGCTGTGGTTTCTTGTCTGCGGTTGCAGCGAGTGGCGAATTGACAGGAATCGCAGAGATTGGCACTAATTTCTACTTGGGGCAAAAATTCTGTGCCGTCGGTATAGCGCTGTCGCCAGTTGCTTAGCTGGTGCAAGAGGTGGGTTAAATCTTGTTTTGTGCGATCGTGCTCTTTTTTGCTGTAGGAAAATGTGAGTTTTTGTGGCGGTTCTTCTCCTCGCAATTGCACGAACCAGTATGTCATGGAAACTTGTTCGGGGGAATAGTCGCTGGTTTCTACTAAGACATATAAATAGAGGCGGGTTTGCCAACTTTCGGCTATCCATTTTGATTTTTGAGGGCGGGGATAGGTTTTCCAGTCGAGAATTTGAGCTGCGTTTGGTTCGGCTATTAATAAGTCGTAGATAACGGTGAACAGGTAGTCTTGAAAAATTAGGGTGCGGGGGTGTTCAGCTTGGCGGAAAATTTGGTCGTTATGTTCTGAAGCAGCGAAAAGTTCGGGTGCGGTGTTGATAAATGCTGCGACACAGCGTCCTATTTCGGGGTCTTGTTGGGTGATGGATGCGATCGGCAATCCGAGCTCTCGCTGCTGCATCAACAGGTGAAAGCGGCTTCCCCAGGCGAGTTTTTCTTGGTGTTCTGGGGAGGCGGTGGTGGCGAGGAGTTCAAGGTAGCTGTGTTGGAATTTGCGCGGACATTCTTCGAGGATTTTGAGCTGGGATTGGGAGAGTCGAAACATTTTTTGGTATGAGGTTGTGGGTTTTTGGTAAGGTTTGTTATACTAATTCTCTCAGGGAGGCTATCTGCAATCAAAAGGTTTGATCGTTCGGACTTTAGTCCTCAGAAGCAGAGGACTGAAGTCCGAACGATCAAACTACTATTATTATTTGTGGTCGTTCGATAGGACAGGATCTAAAATACTTAAGTTGACACTTCGGGAAACGCAACGCTGTATCCTTAACTTGAAATGATGGGATTTAGATAAATCACCGGCATCCCAAAGAATCGCGAGTAGAAATCCCTGTTTGAGAATTAATCCCGCTGGCTTTTGTGCACAATTCTTTAAGTTGGGCGCCGTCCATAATTGAGTCGGTAAAATCAGCGCCCGTGATGTTAACTCCGTCAAAAGTAGAACGCAGCAAAATTGTTTCCGCTAAAATTGCATCGCTTAAATCGGCATTTTTAAATTTAACTTGATCGATCATGGCATTAGTTAAATTGGCGCCGTGCAAATTCGCCTGAGTCATCACCGATGCGCTCATAATTGCTCCCCGCAAATCGGCATGAGAAAAATTAGTTAAGTCCATATTAGCGTTAGAAAATTCAGCGGCGCGCAGGATTTGACCGGAAAAATCGCGTCTTGTTAGTTCGGCGTTGCTAAAGGACAGCGGCGGAGCGTAATATTTAGATTGAGCCTGGGCTGGGCGCGGGAGGATGAAGATAGTTAGCACCAAGAGGAGTGCTGCTATTTGCCGGAGTTTCATAAGTTTGATATTCTTGCAAGGTGGATATTTGGTAGTGTATCCCGAACTTTGGTCGCTCGACCAAACAGTTACAATCTCAATTAATAGTGATGGAGA
>JAYUGZ010000359.1:0-4637 GCA_043767465.1 Cyanobacteriota bacterium | reverse complement strand
ACATCGTGACAGCCCATCGGACTGTCTTAACCCAAGCATATTGAAATAGGACTTAGGCAAAAACAGCCCGCGAGCAAGATACTCGCACTACATTTTTTTCACCATAACTTCCACCTTTTCTGTCGTCCATTCCTCACTCGCATCAGTCACAACCCTAATATTTCGCTGCGGGTTATCTTCATCCACAACCGCCGCCAATAATTGTTCTAAAGCATTCTGAGGTTCTTGATTGCCAAATCCTTTCCGAGATTGGTCTAATGGCGGCAACTCCAACAATTGAAAATTAGTTCCATCCACAGTCGCAAATACTTTAATGACATCTACCCCTTCCTGATAATTTTTGGGTAATTCCATGTCTAAGCGAGTTTCTCTGGATTGTCCACGATCTACAACTTCATAAGGCGCACCTTTAGGATAGAATTTGACAATACTCAAATCCGCCTGAAGTATCAAAGCAGAAATATTTAAAGTGCGATTAGATTCATTGTGAATTCGCAGAACAACCCGTTCACCTACTTCCAATACGGGAACATTATCCCCAGTATTCACAACTACAGGTTCACGTTTTACTGATTTAAGCAATTCAACCTTAAGCTTGCCATTTAAAGGAGCAAAAGCATCCTCATTGTCCAGAGCCAAAATACTCTCATATCTGGCAACATGGATTAAGCGATCGATTAGCTTTTTGGTAGCTTCAGATTCATCGACTCTGACAGCAAAAAGAAGATTTTTGATAGGTTCTTTCTGAGCATCCAAAATCCAATATTCCCCTTCTGAATTCAGGGAAACAAAATAATCCACATTCTCATTTTTTTCATCTTCCGAACAGAACTCTATCCAGCGATGACCTTCAACTTGCTCTTTTTTTGCTTTGAGGATATCTGGGAGCATTTCCACATTTACACCAGAAATTTGCGGTAACGGGTCAGGCAGAATAACCCGAACTTTCCGAATTTGTTTCAACCCTGGACTTAAATAAACAGCAGGAGAACCGATTTCAATCATTCCTTCGGTTAATTGAGGCTTGATGCTTCTGAAACCAGGTGTTTCTGTTACTTCTGCCCAACAGTCGGATGCGCCCAACTCTACTACTTTAACCGTAGCAATTCGCTGTTCGCTGTCCTCAAAATTCCGCGTCCCGAATCGAAAAATATCGAATTCTGACCCTTGTTTAAGGCCGCTAGCTTCACCCATTTGCAACTGGACTCGGTTTTTGGGAATATCTACCTTCATCACCGGAGGGTTACGGCTAGCAACGACAGATCGATCGCCCAAAAAAGAGCGATTTGTCTCGCCAATCAACATCGGTGTTTGTCGTGGAAAGTCATTGTGAACTAGATTAGAAATGCGATCGTATAAGTTGTTAACAGGAATCTCTGTCCCGTATTGTCGCAAAGCTTTTAGTAAATAATAAGTCAAAGCGCCGTTGCGTTCCGTTCCTTCAAAAACCTTTTCATAAGCGAATTCCTGATCGCGGCAAGCTGCTATTAAGGTATAACCTTTTGGTTCTGGTAACAAACCATTGACGACGGTAATATTGCGGCTATTTTCTGTGGAAGCTTGCCAATTTTGGGCTAATTCTTGAAGCGGTGCAACTAAACTATCAGTTGGTCGGGGAGTGGTGTCAATAAAACCTTCACCGCGAATCCGGTCATCTCCGCTCATTTCTCTTGTTGCGCCACCGGAATGACAGCTATCGAGTACGAGGGTTACAACCAAGTCTTTTGCCACCATTTCTTCGAGGAGTTTGGCAAATTCCAAGTCGCGCAAATAGCGTGAGTTTGGTTGACCGATATCGCAGGGAACTAAGGCTTCATCTAAACCCATAGAACCCTTGAGGCTTTCAAAAATTGTTTTCGCCCGTCCGCCGTGCCCGGAGTAGTGAATATATACTCGGTCTTGAGGTTGTGCTTTGGCGGTTAGTTCTTTGAATTTGGCGACGATATTTTCATAAGTTGGTAGGAGTTCCGGGGGTTCTTGGGGTTGGTCAGGATTGTCGGAAGCGGTAGCGGTGAGTTTAATAATTTGGTCTGGTGTGAGGTGGAATGTGTCTTTTAAATAGGTTTCGACGTGGTTGATATCTTGAACGCATCCCCGCAAGTTTTTGTAGCAGTTACCTTCTGGTAAACGATGTGGGAAGTAGAAATTGATCCCGATGAGGAGGGCGTAGAAGTTGGGGGTTTGGTTTGTCATGGTTGTTGGTGGGTAAGAGGTTTGGAAAAGGTTTTATTTTTATATTAGGTTGGGAATCAGAGTTTTTATGCAGGTTTTGAGATGGATTTGTAATTTTAAAGAAATCGGTTGACAAAAGCCTATTGACTCGTAGGAATACCATCGCACAAATGTTTATCGCTGTCGCTGACATTGGGACTGTTTTGCAAATAGGGACGCACCCAGTCACAGCCGCGCTTGACTAAATTATCCAAATCGAAATTCCACAAAATTATTGTGTTGTCAGCACTAGCAGAAGCCAATGTCTTGCCATCGGGACTAAATGTGGCGCTCCAGACCCCATCGCTATGCCCGGTGAGGGTAGCAAGTTCTTGTTTGGTTCCTACGTCCCACAGTTTGATGGTGCTGTCAGCGCTAGCAGAAGCTAATGTCTTGCCATCGGGACTAAAGGCAACCGTATAGACTGCATCACTATGCCCGGTGAGGGTAGCAAGTTCTTTTTTGGTTTGCAGGTTCCACAGTTTGATGGTGTAGCCTAAGCTAGCAGAAGCCAAGGTCTTGCTATCGGGACTTATTGCAATGCTATAGATGTTATTGCTATACCCGGTGAGGGTAGCGAGTTCTTTTTTAGTTTGTACGTCCCACAGTTTGATAGTGTTGTCCCTGCTAGCAGAAGCCAATGTCTTGCCATCTTGACTAAAGGCAACGCTTCTGACCTGATCGCTGTGCCCGGTGAGGGTAGCGAGTTCTTTTCGGGTTTGCAGGTTCCACAGTTTAATGCTGTGGTCATCGCTACCAGCAGCCAAGGTATTGCCATCGGGACTAAAAGCTATGGTTCTGACCAAATTGCTATTCTCGGTGAGGGTAGCGAGTTCTTTTTTGGTTTGTAAATCCCACAGTTTGATGGTCTTGTCAGCACTAGCAGAAGCCAATGTCTTGCCATCGGGACTAAAAGCTATGGTTCTGACCGCCTCGGTATGCTCGGTGAGGGTAACAATGGATGTTTGGGTTTGTACATCCCACAGTTTGATGGTCTTGTCACTGCTAGCAGAAGCCAATGTCTTGCCATCAGGACTAAAAGCGATGGTTCTGACCTCACTGCTATGTCCAATGAGGGTAGTGAGTTCTTTTTTGGTTTGTACATCCCACAGTTTGATGGTCTTGTCACTGCTAGCAGAAGCCAATGTTTTCCCATCGGGACTAAAGGCAACCGTATAGACTGCACTGGTATGCCCGGTGAGGGTAGCGAGTTCTTTTTTGGTTCCTACGTCCCACAGTTTGATCGTGCTGTCCTTGCTAGCAGAAGCCAATGTTTTGCCATCGGGACTAAAGGCAACCGTATAGACTGCATCGCTATGCCCGGTGAGGGTTTTGATTTGTGTTTTGGTTCCTACGTCCCACAGTTTGATGGTGCCGTCAGCGCTAGCAGAAGCTAATGTTTTGCCATCGGGACTAAAGGCGGTGCTAATGACCCAATGGCTATGCCCTTCCAAACGATTGCACTCTTTTACTTCAGAAACTGCTTGTTGCAATACAGCCAACACTTGCATTGAAGGATGAGCATTTGCGCGTTTGAGTGGTATGGCTGCTTGTAAACTTGTTACGAGGGCATCGAACGCTTGGCATCGATTAACAAGTTCCTGTGAATACTGACTGAGAGCATCACTTTGACTTAGTTGAATTCTTTGTACTTGCCACCACTGCGACCCCGCGAACCCAGCCAGCATCGTTGCTACAATAGAAAAGCTACTCAGCACGATAATTGTCAGTCGCCGCCTGCGTTCCGTTTCCTGTTTCTCCCTATCCCGTTCTTTAACACTATCTTGAATAAAATTTCTCTCCTCCTTGGTCATTTCATCGGTACGTTTACGCATCCAATCTTCCGCCACAGTCAAGGGCACACCGCGCAATAATGCCCCTGAGTCATGGTTATTATTTTTCCACTCCCGCAGGGCCACCTTCAGCCGTTCTTGCCAAGTCCGAAACTGACGGTTAATATTAATCCACTCCCGCAAAGTTGCCCATTCTCGAATCAGCGCTTCATGCACTACCTCTACCGTATCTTCCGGTTCTTGCCGTCCCGTCACTACCAATCTTGCTTGATATCCAGCTAAATAACTCACCAAATTCCAGTTATCTTCCCCTACTTCCACACGGGTAGCAACGCGCCTGGTATCCTCCGTTCCTTCCCCTGGACGCACTAATTGCACAAATATTCGCTGCGCCTGCTTTTTCTCGGTTTCGCTGAGTTGTTGATAAACCTGTTCTGCATGATTGGCGATCGCTTTTTTCACCCCGCCAATTTCTTCATAAGCTTGGTGAGTTAACTCTCGGTTGATTTGCTTTTCCCACAAGCGAGTTAAGGCAAATTCTAATAAGGGTAAATTCCCCGGTTCTTCTCCCACATCATCGAGAATGCGTTGGGTTAATTGCGGTTCTAACTGTACTTCCAATTTTTGAGCAGG
>JAYUGZ010000358.1:0-30992 GCA_043767465.1 Cyanobacteriota bacterium | reverse complement strand
GTTGCCAGCACCCAGTAAAGCCAAAGCTCTGTCAATTCCCAGGGTAGGATAGAGTCCCCCGATCGGCAACTGGTCTAAAGTAATAATTCGGACTTCAGGATAACTCTGCCAAATTGCTGTTTGCTGGGGAACTACTGATGCCAAAACTAGAGGTAGCGGCACTACAGAAAGTGTGTGAAGATCAGAAATAGCGGGACTAGCAGGAAGACCAGGGAGATTTTGATCAGATATTTGCTCGATCGCCCTCATCACTGTTTGCACCAAATATTCGGTCTTTTCCTCACAGGAGAGCCCAGAAACAGCATCAGCTTTGAGATGCTCTGTCTCCCATGTTTTCTCCAGGGTTTTGCCCGCAAATAGTCCCCAGTGCAGCCGCGAATTGCCGATCGCCAAAGCTATTTTCATCTGGTCTTTACCTGTCAATCCATGTCTCAGGTTGTCGGTGCAAGCTGGCGGGCGAAAATTGTCGGCACTTGAGTTTTCCATTTTTATCGCGCGCGCAAACATTGAACTAAAGACAGATTTTAGAGTAATTTTCTTCGCTTAACATGGCGGTTAACTCTAATTGACATCTGACGCACTTTAATGGTGCGTGCCTAATTAGCTTTGTCGGCTACAGAACGCATAATTTATAGTGATAAATATTTGTAAAGGAAATAATTGCTATCCTCATACTGCATCCTTTATAATGTATGAAGATTCCAATAGTCCTGGTAGCTGCGATCGGGCTGTTGGCGGGGTAAGCTCAGGTATAAAAGACCAGACTAAATCAAGATACTGCAAAACTGCTGAGTAAATATGTCTTTAAAAATACAACAAGAAAACCCCTGGCGGAGATTAACTTCGCGATTGCCGGAACATGACTGCTGGAGGCAGGAAGAAGGTCTTTTGTTACCAGAAATAGACGCACAAAAAGCCCTAATAGTGCAGATGCAGCAGCAAGTTCAGCTATCAAACTTGCTGAACGAAATTAATAACGAAATTCGCAGTACCCTTGACATCGAACAAATTTTAACATCCGCTTGCAGATTGCTGGGGCAAGCGCTAGAGTGCAGCCGCGTCAGCATTTTAGTCAAAGAATCAAGTAAAGAAAAAACGTTAGTCACGCGGGGAGAGTACAACGCGGGGGACTATCCGATCCAACTGGGCATGAAAGTACCGATTACTGACAACCCGCACTTGACTGCTGTCGTGTCTGGGCAAGAGTCGCTAGCATTGACGAAGTTTCTCGATTTTCCCGGATTGAATGAACAAACCAGACAAATTGCCGAGGCTTTGGAGATTAAGTCAATGCTGGCAGTCGCTACTCGCTATCAAGGTGAAGTGAATGGCATAATTGGGTTGCATCAGTGCGATCGCGAACGAGAATGGACTGATTGGGAACGGCAACTTTTAGAAGGGGTAGCCTCCCAATTGGCGATCGCGATCAATCAAGCCAAACTCTACAGCAAAACCCGCCGCCAAGCCGAAAAAGAATCGCTGCTGCGGCTGATCGGCAACCAAATTCGTAGTACCTTGGATCTGGGAACTATCCTGCAAACAGCGGTGAGGGAAGTCCGCCAACTGTTGCAGTGCGATCGAGTAATTATGTACCAGTTTGAAGACAACTGGCAGGGAAAAGTTGTGGTTGAAGATATGACGGTTCCTTGGCCTTCAATTTTAGGAAATATGGGGGCAGATAAGTGTTTCAGGGGAGATTACGCCGATCTTTACCAGCAAGGTCGAGTTAAAGCAATTAATGATATTTTTAATGCTGGTTTAGAGCCTTGTCACGTTGATTTTTTAGACAGTTTGCAGGTAAAAGCTAATCTGATCGTACCGATTGTTACATCCAGAAGCGAAGAAAATTCACTTTCTACAGCCGAAAATTCAAATTTAAAATTTCCCGGTAAACTGTGGGGTTTGCTGATTGCTCACGAGTGCGGAGATACGCGGAATTGGGAGCTGCAAGAAACGGAGTTGCTGTCGCAGCTAGCCGATCAAATGGCGATCGCAATTCAGCAAGCAGAACTTTACAGCCAAGTCAGAGAAGCTGCGGTCAAATCTCAAGCTCAAACCCAGCAATTGCAAGCAGCGATGCAAGAATTGCGATCGACTCAACAGCAATTGATCCAAACCGAAAAAATGTCTGGTTTGGGGCAAATGGTGGCGGGAATTGCTCACGAAATTAATAACGCTAACAATTTCATCCACGCTAACTTGTTTCACGCTCAAGAATATTTTAAAGTCTTGAACGAAGCTCTCGAACAGGCTGGAAATGCCTGCCCGGAAGCAGCGGCAGCAGTTGTCAGAATCAATGAAGAATTAGAACTAGATTACATTCGAGAAGACTTTGGTAAACTTCTCAATTCCATGCGCGAAGGCAGCGGCCGGATTCGATCGATCGTGACGACGCTGCGAAGTTTTTCTCGCTTGGATCACGCTGAATTTAAAGCTGTCGATTTGCATGAAGGTTTAGAAAGCAGTTTATTGATGCTGCAAAATAAGCTAAAAACAATAATTAAAATTGACAAACAATACGGAAGTCTGCCACGAATCAAATGTCATGCAGGTCAAATCAACCAAGTATTTTATAATTTGATAGACAATGCTTTAGATGCGATCGACTCAACCGGCCAACCGGGAGAATTAACCATCCGCAGTTGGCAAAGCGAGCCGAACTGGTTAACAATCTCTGTCCGCGATACGGGAAATGGCATTCCGGCAGAAATTCAAGACAAGATTTTTGACCCGTTTTTTACTACTAAACCTGTGGGTAAAGGTACTGGTTTAGGGCTTTCTGTGTGCTATCAGGTAATTGTGCAAGCTCACGGCGGCCGGATTCGGTGCGTTAGTGAGGTTGGCGCAGGAACTGAGTTGATTGTGGAGTTACCGCTGAAAAATTAAAAAGCCACCCCATAAAATTGGTTCGATCGCATTCTTCAGCGCTCTCGGATCAGGGGCTAGAAACCCGGTTCCTACGAGTTTTTCGTTTACTAACGAGAAATTCATGAAGAAACCGAGTTTCTGAGGTAGCGGGTGCGTCCAATTTATTTGAAATGTCGAAGCGGTCAAATATGAATTGTGTCAAGACCTAATTGGTAGATTTTTGCAAAAAACAGTCGATCGCGCGCTGCACGTACAAGCACCATTCGACTCATCTATGTTCGTTCATTTTAGGCAGAGAATAGGTGTGAATCTAGTCAATAAAATCAACTAAAAAATGGTCGAAGAGCACACAAAAGTACCAGGCGAAGTAGTCGAAAAAAAGTCATCATAAATAAATGAGCCTAAAAATTAAGGAAAATTAATATTAGACGCAACCTGCGCGCCTGGCGACATTTTAACAAGAATTTTTGGAGACAATTAGGCGATCGCACTTCTGACAAAATAGAATAATTGCCGTCAGGGCGATCGCACTTTTTGACAGTTAACGTTCGATCGCCAATTGCATCGGAATTGGCACGCTGTTTTCATCTAACACAGACACCGCATTTACGAACACAATTGTATGCGGGACTGCGGGCATTAAGCGGCGTAGTGCATTTTGGTAAGATTCGGCATCGCGGCGGCGGGCGAAGCGGGCGACGGTTAACCGCTGACAGTTGGGGAGGTGGCGAATTAGATGCCAAGGCACAAGTCGATCGCGATATGTCGATTCTTTTGGTATCATAGGAAAATCCTTCCCACTTTTGTGGGTGGTGAATGAAAGGCGATCGCTCTAGATTTCTGAGGTCACGGGGCGATCGCTTGTTTATAGTTTATATTCAACACGAATACTCGAGTGTTGTCAAGAGGGAATGGGACGAATTAGGCTGCGAGTTCGAGAATTTGCTCAAGAAAAGGGTTGGAATCTGACAGAAGTCTCCAAAAGAACAGGTATTCCCTATACCACGATCATTACCTATGCTAATTCTTCAGGTATGGCAACTGTAGATTATACGGCTTTGGACAAGATGGCTCGTGCGTTCGATATTGCGATCGAAGATTTGGTTGAGATTTTGGAACAATAAACTGATTTGTCAGCGGGAAAATGGGATTAATTCGGTTGCGAGTTCGAGAACTAGCCCAGGAGAAGGGTTGGACACTGAAAGAAGTCTCTGACAGAACGGGCATTCCCTACAGCACGGTCAAAAATTACGCGCAAGCTCCTAAGCTGGCAACGGTGGACTACACGGCTTTGCAGAAACTTGCGGAAGTCTTCGATGTGATGGTGGAAGACTTGGTTGAGGTTTTGGAACGGTAAACTGATTTTTTAACGGGAAGATGGGGTTAATTCGGTTGCGGGTTCGAGAACTAGCCCAAGAGAAGGGTTGGACGTTGAAAGAAGTTTCTGAGCGATCGGGCATTCCTTACAGTACCGTTAGAAGTTATGCCCATTCTCCCAAGTTGGCAACTGTAGATTATACGGCTCTGAACAAATTAGCCCGTGCGTTCGATATTGCGATCGAAGATTTGGTTGAGATTTTGGAAGAGTAGACTGATTTTTAGCTGGGAATATGGGACGAATTAGGCTGCGAGTTCGAGAATTTGCTCAAGAGAAGGGTTGGACTCTAAGGGAAGTCTCCAACAGAACAGGTATTGCATATACCACGATCGCCACCTATGCTAATTCTCCAGGTATGGCAACTGTAGATTACACAGCTTTGGACAAGATGGCCCGTGCGTTCGATATTGCGATCGAGGATTTAGTGGAAATTCTGGAACAGTAAACTGATTGATCGGCCCGAAAATGGGGCAAAGTAGCTTAAGAGTTCGATACCTGTTATCACTATGACTTTACCGCCCAAGCGCTATCTAAACTATCTAGGGGATTTGACCGTGACATTAAAGACGTTCAAGCCATGTACGAACAGAAATTATTATCTTTGAGAGGGCTACGGGATTGTTTTGAAGCCATTGCGCCTGAATTAATTCGATTTTCCTCTCTCGATACTGATGTTCTCAGAAGCAAGGTCGAGAAATTCATCAAGCGTTTTGAAGGTAATCAAGAGGAGAAGAAATCATGAGGCTCAATGAGTTACCGGGAGCAGAGTTAATCCTGCCTGGATTGGACGATCTTCACCAGGGTAAAACAAATACCGTTGGGTCATTGTTAGTTGCGATCGCAGCAACGCGCTTAACCGAAGCAGGCTTAGATGTTCCCAAGGATTGTCTAGTCCCAGAGCCAGAGCTGACCTTGTATAGTCGTCTTCAAGATGAACGGGACGATGCTTATCTTTACTACAATGCTTTGCTCAATAGCCTCAATAGCTTTTGCAATGCACTGGAACTCAGTTATAAATATAAGCCATCTAACAATCCCAATGCACCGGGACAAAATTAAGAGCTCGGTGAGTTGCCCAGGGTATATAGTCGCAGGCAATTCAGCTTTCTTCATATCATCTAGAAACCGGGTTTCTACGAGTTTTGGGAACAGGAATCAGAAATATACAAATTTATTTAAAAGCTTAATTTGTAAAATTGGAATTTTGTCAAGACCTAATTGGTAGATTTTTGCAAAAAACAGTCGATCGCGCGCTGCACATATCAAGAACTTTGAAGTTACTTAACACCGTCATAAGAAATTTTATAAAGATTTACCAAAGAAACGTGTCAGAATGAAAACAATAAGGTAATGGGTAACAGAAAAGGAGGCCTGATGGTAGCGCTGACTGAACGAGTCCAACGCAGATTGACGGTGGAAAAAGTCGAAATTGCCCCTGACACAACGGCAATTCGATGCCTGGACTGGGATAGAGACCGCTTTGATATCGAATTCGGACTCAAAAACGGTACAACTTACAACTCATTTATCATTCGCGGCGAAAAAACTGCCCTCGTCGATACCTCGCACGAGAAGTTCCGCCAGCAATACATGGACATTCTGACGGGCGAAATTGACCCCAAAGAGATTGATTATCTAATTATCAGCCACACTGAACCAGACCACAGCGGTTTGGTCAAAGATGTGCTGGCTTTGGCACCCCAAGCAATTGTTGTGGGCGCGAAAGTAGCAATTCAATTTTTAGAAAACCTTGTACACCAGCCATTTGAGCGACTGGTAGTCAAAAACGGCGACAAACTAGATTTAGGAAACGGCCACGTTATCGAATTTGTGTCGGCGCCGAACTTGCACTGGCCCGATACTATTTTCAGCTACGACAGCAAAACTAAAGTGCTGTTCACCTGCGATGCTTTTGGGATGCACTACTGTTCCGACAGCACCTACGATGACGATTTAGCTGCGGTTGAGGAAGATTACCACTTTTATTATGAGTGTTTGATGGGCCCTAATGCTCGATCGGTACTCAGTGCAATGAAGCGGATGGCTGAGTTGGGAGAAATCGGTACAGTTGCGACCGGTCACGGGCCGCTGCTCAGGTACAATGTGGTGGAACTTACCGGGCGTTACAAGAAGTGGAGCCAAGAACAAGCTAAGGCAGAAACCACTGTAGCGGTATTTTACACTTCTGATTACGGTTTTAGCGATCGACTCAGCCAGGCGATCGCCCACGGGATCACCAAAACCGGTGTCGCCGTAGAAATGATGGACTTGAAAATCGCCGATTTCCAAGAAGTTCGGGAACTTGTCGGTAGCGCTGCGGGAATCGTGATTTGTTCGCCGCCGAGTAATGGTGCTGCTGCGGAAAATGCCGAAGCTGCTATCAACACAATTTTAGTCGCAGCTAACAACAAACAATCCTTCGGTTTGTGCGAGTCCGGCGGCGGCGATGACGCATCGGTTTATCCGCTGCGAAACAAGTTCAAAGAGTTGGGTTTGAAAGAAGCATTTCCCAACATTTTGATTAAAGACGCCCCGACGGAAGCGATTTATCAACTTTGCGATGAAGCCGGCACCGACTTGGGACAGTGGCTGACGCGGGATAAGGCTGTAAAACAGATGAAATCCCTCGATAGCGATGTTGATAAAGCTTTGGGACGCATCAGCGGCGGATTATACATTATTACTGCTCAAAAAGGCGAGGTTAGCAGTGCGATGTTGGCTTCTTGGGTGACGCAAGCCAGCTTTAAACCGCTGGGTTTAACTATCGCAGTTGCTAAGGATCGGGCGATCGAATCGATGATGCACGCGGGCGATAAATTTGTCCTCAACGTGCTGGAAGAAGGCAATTATCAAAGCCTGATGAAGCACTTTTTGAAGCGTTTTGCTCCTGGTGCCGATCGATTTGCTGGAGTTAAAACTCAACCTGCTACCAACGGTTCTCCGATTTTGACTGATGCTTTGGCATACATGGAATGCGAGGTGGTTAGCCGCATGGAACTTTCGGATCATCATATCGTATATGCGATCGTCGATAACGGCCGCGTATCCAATCCCGAAGCGCTGCCGGCGGTTCACCACCGCAAAGTCGGCAATCACTATTAGAAGGAAGGGTGCGCAGTGCGCACCCTTCCGAAAGTGTCAACTTAACGTTAAACCCCTGATAAATGTCGTTTACATCCGAGGCCCGATCCCCCCTAACCCCCCTTCTTAAGGGGGGAACCGGAAACAGATCAAAGTCCCCCTTTTTAAGGGGGATTTAGGGGGATCTGGCCTCAGCTACAAATGAGATTTCTCAACGTAAGGTGTGCAGCGCGCACCTTACCAGGCTCTCAAAGTAGGGTGCGCACTGCGCACATTCTTACCTTTTTCTCTCCGTTTTTACTCTTAGGAATTTGCCAATGCCGGCCAATCTTTTAGAAGACCGAGATTACACAATTATTATTGCCAGAAGCGATACCAGCAGAGACTCCCAACATCCTTGGTACGAGGAGTGGGTAGAAGCACAGGCATCTCTGATCGACTTAGCAAAAAAATGTCAGGAATTTGACAGCGATGGCATCACTGTTTATGAAGCTTCTACTCCCATGTGGAAGTATAAAAATTCAAATGTTGCCCGGTTGGCTGAAATTTTGCAGCGACAAAATGCGGAGCCGGATTCAGCAAAACCGACTGCAATTAATTTGGCAGAACCTCTGAAAGAAGCTTTTAGCGATTATTTTAAGCTCAAAAAAAATGCCAAAGGGAAGCAAGGAGCAGTGATTGTTGCAGTCCTTGATGAAAAACCCGAAAATGCCGCTGCTGTCGCCGAAATTATTGTCAGTGCGGCAAATAAAATCGATAAAGATGAAGAAATTGGGGTGAGCTTTATCCAAATTGGCGATGATTTGCCAACGAGGGAATTTCTAACTGAATTGGATACCAATTTACAGGCTCAAGGTGCAAAATTTGATATTGTAGATACCAAGTTTTGGCACGAAATTAAAAGAAGTTCTGTAGTGCAGTTTCTCATAGGTGCAATTAATGACTAACACTTTGACTCCCCGACTCGCATCTGATACCAGACCCCGCGACGTGCAATTTATCCCGATCGCACTCGATACTTTTATTGTGCGATCGCGCACTTGGGATCGACTAAAATTTGAAGTAGAATACTCCCTGCAAAAGGGGACAACAGCAAATAGCTATATCATTCAAGCCGACAAAACTGCTTTGTTCGACCCGCCGGGGGAATCTTTTACCCAAAATTATCTGGAATACTTGCAGAAACGGGTGGACTTGACCAAGCTGGATTACGTGATTTTGGGACATTTCAACGCTAACAGATCTGTCACCATCAAAGCTTTGTTAGAATTGGCTCCTGAAGTAGCTTTTGTTTGCACGAATCCGGCGGCGATTGGTTTGCGAGCTGCTTTTCCCGAACAAGAGTTAAATATTATGATCGTTCGGGGAGAAGAAACTCTCGATTTAGGAAAAGGTCACAAATTAAAATTCATCGCGACTCCGACTCCCCGCTGGCCTGACGAACTTTGCACTTACGATCCGCACACTCAAATCGTGTTCACTGACAAATTTTTTGGCGCTCACGTTTGCGGCGATCAAGTATTTGATGAAGGCTGGAGCGTTTACAGCGAAGATCGGCGCTATTATTACGATTCTCTCCACGCATCTCAGGCTAAACAAGTGCTGACTGCAATGGATAAATTAGCTGATTTACCAACAGCATTTTATGCTCCCGGTCACGGCCCGATCGTTCGTTATGGCCTCCACGAATTGAGCAATTTGTATCGGGAATGGAGCCAGCAACAAAATTCTAAAGACTTGACAGTTGCTTTGATTTATGCTTCGGCTTACGGGAATACTGCTACTTTGGCCCAGGCGATCGCCAAAGGAATCACTAAAGCGGGCGTTGCTGTTGAAACGATCAATTGCGAATTTGCCGAACCGGGAGAAATTCAAGAGGCGATCGAGAAATGCGCCGGATTTATCATCGGTACTCCGACTTTAGCAGGACACGCCCCGACACAAATTCAAACGGCTTTGGGAATTGTGTTATCTACAGCAACTAAGAGCAAGTTAGCTGGGGTTTTCGGGTCTTTTGGCTGGAGTGGTGAGGCGATCGACTTAGTTGAAGGTAAGCTGAAAGATGCTGGCTATCGCATTGGATTTGAGCCGATTCGAGCCAAGTTTAAGCCGACGGCGGCGACGATTCACGAGTGCAAAGAAGCGGGAACGGATTTTGCTCAAGCTTTGATTCGATCGCAAAAATTGCGGGCGCCGAAACCGCAGTTGACTGGTGGGAGCGATCGCACGGAACAAGCAGTGGGAAGATTGGTTGGTTCCCTGTGCGTACTGTCGGCGAGGCGCGGGGATGTCACGAGTGCGATGTTGGCTTCGTGGGTGTCGCAAGCCACGTTTAGTCCCCCTGGCGTGACGATTGCGGTAGCCAAAGATCGATCGATCGAAGCTTTGATGTACGCCGGAGATAAATTTGTGCTGAATATCTTAGCAGAAGGGCGACAGTTGCGCAAGTATTTCATGAAAAACTTTGCTCCGGGAGAAGACAGATTTGCCGGAGTCGAAACAACAGAAGCTAGCAACGGCTGTCCGGTTTTGACTGAGGCTCTAGCTTATCTGGAATGCGAAGTGATAAGTCGGATGGAATGCGGCGATCATTGGGTAGTTTATGCGGCGGTGGAAAACGGTCATTTGTTGAAAAATGACGGGGTGACAGCGGTGCATTACCGGAAATCTGGGAGTCATTATTAAGCTGCGATTAGGACACGGCATTGCCTTTCGTCGTGTCAATTTAAGACCAAACTTAGTCAGAGACTGCTGTTTGGTGATTGAAACCAGATCCCCCCTAGCCCCCCTTAAAAAGGGGGGGACAAGAAGCGTTCAAAGTCCCCCTTTTTAAGGGGGATTTAGGGGGATCGGGCCTCGGCTATAAACGAGAGATTTTTCAAGGGTTTCGGACGATTTTTGAGACGACGAGAGGCAATTCCGTGTCTCTTCCCTACAAATCGAAGTTTATAGGGCGCATCTGATTTGTCAGGTGCGTCGCTGTTAGATTGTCGATCTTTCTTTAGGGCTTTTCGATGGCGACGCACCCTACGCATTCTATCCGTTACATCCGCTACAAAATCCGTTGCCGAACTTCATTCTCCTAAGACAACTTCTTGAGTTCTGCTGCGGTTTCGTTGAGCAGTTCTGTACTGAATTTAACTTGAACCAGGCTAGTAGCCGCTTCTGTTGCTCCTAGATTAACATTATTCATTGCTTCGAGCACTTGTTGAATTGCGATCGCCTGTTGGTTAGCATTCAGAGCAATTTGTTGATTGTTCAAAAATACCTTGTCTACCGCCTGTGCTACACCAGCAAAAATTTTTGTTGTCCCTTCAGCTTGTTTAATTCCTTGTGTTGCTGTTTTTGAACCTTCATCAGTTACCATCGCCGTCTTGCCGATCGCAACTTGGATTTCTTTCACCAGAGCGTTAATGTTGTCGGCCGATTGTTTGCTGCGATCGGCTAATCGGCGAATTTCGGTCGCGACTACAGCAAAACCCTTGCCGTTTTCCCCAGCGCGGACTGCTTCTACAGCAGCATTGAGAGCTAACATATTCGTTTGGTTAGCGAGATCGGCTACCAGGTGAGAAATCCCACTAATTTTAACAGCATTCTCGTTCAAATCGTTAATCTGTTTGGCGATCGCGCCTACTTTTTCTTGAAGAGTTACTATTCCCTGCATTGTGTTTGCTACAGATTGATTACCCGACTCAGCTAGGGTTAGCGCTTGATGAGCCGAGACTGCTGATGCTTCTGCTTGCTTGGCTGACATGGATGAAGCAACACTTAACTCATTCATCGTCGCCGTCGTTTGATTCACAGCATGAGCTTGCTGAGATATAGTGTATTCTTGGCGATCGACTGCGGCAGTAATTTGCATGGAAGAAGAGACAATCTTCTTGACAGATTGCACTATGGGGTTAACAATATCGCGGCTGACGATCGCCGTCAGGACTGCTGCGGACAACAAAGCCAACATCAGAGTAAAGACTAGCAAAACTGTCAAATGCTGAATATTGGCTGCAATTTCATCATGTTTTGTTTCGCCGACTTTTCGCTGGAGTTCGATTAGTGCTGCAAATGCCTGAACTGTTTCAGCACCAAAAGGGGTGGTAGTAGCTGCGCGATACTCTGCTGCTTCCTGAATTTTGCCTGCTTGCTGCAACTCAAACCACTTAGGTCGGGCTGCAATATACCTTTTATAAGCATTTTGGACTTTCTCGAAAGCAACTTGCTCTTGGGGTGTGAGCGCGCCTCTGGCATATTCTCGCAGGTTATCGTCAATTATTTTGTACAACTTTGGCTCTTCGGCCAAAATGTCCGATCGCTTGGATGGTAAAACGATAAACTGTGGGAAGCCGTAACGCAGCTTCCATAAAGCCGACTCGGAGTTGGCTAGAGCCACCGTCCCCTTAACTCCATCTGTGTACAATTTATCTGCATCTTTTCCTAATTCAACGGTGTTGCGCCAACCAACAAATCCGACAACTGCGAGTAAAGCGGTCAAAGCTCCAAAGCTAGCCAACAATTTAGCCCTAATTCCTAAGTTCATTGTTTTTGCTAATTTACAATAAAGTGTTTTCTACCAGCGCTATTGATATCCGTACTGGAGAACCCAAAATTTTAGTATTCAAACCAATAACTTTCTCAGAACTTATACCATAGAGGTTCTGCGTCCGCGACTGCTTACTTTTGCTCAGCAGTCTTTTCGGGCCACAGATAGATAGCGCCAGAAATCAAAGTTAAAGCCACAGAAACCCAAAACACAATTAATGCCGGAAGGTTCCACGCGGAGGATAGAGGAGCGATTAAATTTAGAGATTATTTGTCATCAGTTAATCATGACAAAGAACCTGAAAATTGGTCACTCACTTGTATTTTATTTGCTCCCAATGCTCCCTAACAAAATCCCGTTGAAGATATTTGGTTAGAATCAAAAAATTTCTTACGAAAGTATTGGTATTTATGTTAGTCTTTTAAGAACATCAAATTTTTGTTTGAGTTTTTCACCAAGGAACATAAATTTAATTTCCCCAAAATCCATCAGTACACCTATACATAGAAAATCATTGAGGATTGCTATATATGCAAAATACTAACCGAAAAAAATCGACAAAACTTGTGGTAGCTTTCTTCGTGGCGAGCTGCTTGCTCATAACAGGCGGCTTGTTGACAACCCTAGCTACAATTTCTGAAGCGGCTGCCAAACCAGAAGAAGTAATTTCGGAATGTTATGCATCTGGAGCCAACCGCCATTATGTTGTAGACCAACTGAAGGATGGGGCAAATTTCGATATGGCTATTTATAAAGTTGATAGGAGCCACCCTTTAGATAAAAACCAATTCGGGCCAGGGCCAGGAGATTACTTAGAAACTGTAACCCTCACCCCAAACTTCGACAAAAATGGCCCCCTCACAGCAACAGGCAGAAGTAGCACAGGAATGATAGTGGTTGAAGCGTTTGGCAGGACAAAAGCTTTCAGCGTCAAGGAGGGCGCAGTGGAGGCTGCTGCATCGGGGCAGTGCAATCGATTTTGGCAGATGGCTAGCAGTCAGGCAAGGCGAAAAATTCGAGAGTGCTTGGCAGCAGTTGCCCGCAACCAGGGAGGCAATATTGCAGAAGTCCAGCGATTTGGATGTATGTTTTCCGATCGGAAGTGAAGCCCTACTTCCCAAACTGTTGACCCCACCACTGCCAGCATTCTTTATTAAAGAACGATCGCCCGATTCAGTAATTATTCCTGACAACTATGAAAATTGTGAAATTTTTACCTGAACTGAATGAGGGTAATACCAGTTTAATCTGAAGCTGCTGCGATCGCCTCAGCAGCACAAGGGAATGCTTCCAGTTTACACCATAACCGCCAAGGCGGTTGCTATACCTTTTCCGGCCACAGATAAATCGCCCCAGAAATCAAAGTTAAAGCAACAGAAATCCAAAAAGCAATTATGGTGGGAAAATTCCATGATTCAGACAGAGGAGCGATTAAAAGTGCGATCGCCACAATCTGACTAACCGTCTTCAATTTGCCCCAAATATTAGCTCCCGAAATCGTAGTTTTATTAACACGCCACCCCGCAATAGTCAACTCCCGCCCCAAAATTAAAAACACTGCCCAAGCTGGGACTTTACCCAACTCAATCAACACTAAAAGCGGCGCCAGCACCAACAATTTATCTACCAAAGGATCGAGAAACTTTCCCAAATCAGTAATTTGGTTGAGCTTCCTAGCCAAATAGCCGTCCAGCCAATCAGTCGCCGCAGCTACCACAAAAATCGCGGTGCAAATCCAGCGGCTTTGGGCGCTTGGATCGTACAAACCATAGAGCAGAAACGGCACTCCCAGCAATCGAGAAAAAGTAATCAAATTAGGTAAATTCATCAATCCAAAATTAAGGTAAACCGTCGAAATCTTGCCTGAATTTAACATTTTTTGCAACCTGTTTACTAAACAGTCAAATTCATCAACTGTTTATCCAATTCTATGATATAGTCTCTGCCGTAAGATAGATTTTCTAATCCTTGCACCAGATTTTCTGGAAGGTCTTGGGCAATTTCAGAGCTACAGGAACCAGCCACTAAAGCAATAGTTGCTACTGTATCTACATCTCCAGAAAAGGCAATGCAATCTTGGAGAAGTTTGCTCATAGTATCATTTCGCATGACAGCAGTAATCGCTGCTCTGACACAGTCCAAACCTTTAACGCTGACTTTCCCTTGCCAAGGTATCGACCATTCACCAGATATATGATGTTCCAGGAAATTTACTAAATGCTTCTTTAGACCTAGCTGATAAATAAAATAATGCGACATCAAAGCAGCCGCTCTAGCTGCATTAATGCCATCGGGAGTGTTGTGGGTCATAGCAGCTTGAATGGTAGTATTTTCGATGACTTTTTCAATAGTATGAAAAATGCCGATCGGGCCGGATCGCATTGCCGCTCCGCTTCTATCGCTAGCAGCATGAATTTTTGCTAAGAATTCTTTTCCGTCTTGAACTTGTCGCAAAAAAGTATAAAACTTGCCAGAATAGCCTAATCTGCGATCGCGATGAAAAGCTACAATAAATTTGGTGGCCAAAAATTCTGGTGTCCAAGGTTCTTGGCTGACGATAGCTTCAGCAATGGCTAAACTCATCTGCGTATCGTCTGTATAGCATCCGGCTTGGATATCGTGATAGGGATGATGTCTATAAGCGTTGAGATTGTTGTACAATTCAATCGTCGGTTGGTCAACAAATTCAAAACCCGCACCGTAAGCATCGCCGATCGCTAACTCTAGCAACATATGTTTAACACCATTTTCCAATATTTAATACCATACTTTCGTCTAAATTTTCCAATAAACAGACAACCCACAACACCCTGCGTACTTAACTTAACACGCACCGTTTTTATTCAATACAACCAAAATTGTTTGGCAAATCAGACTGATGTCGTAGACAACAGACCACTTGCGCTGATAGTCGAGATCCATGCGCACAATATCGTCAAAGTCTTTAACTCCAGATCTGCCGTTGACTTGCCACTCGCCAGTCAAACCGGGTTTGACATTTAAACGCTGCCAGTGAAAATCGTCGTAGCCAGCGACTTCATCGGGAGTTGGCGGTCGAGTTCCCACCAAACTCATGTCCCCAACTAACACGTTCCAGAATTGAGGCAACTCGTCCAAGCTCGTGCACCGCAAAAAGTGGCCGACGCGAGTAACTCGTGGGTCATTTTCATTCTTAAAAATGTGACCCTTGGCTTGGTTGGTAACTAGGTGTTTGAGCTTTTCTGCATCCACAACCATCGATCGAAATTTCCACATTCTGAAATGTCGCCCTTTGATCCCACAGCGGACTTGACTGTACAGCAGAGGGCCCGGACTGTCAAACAGCATCGCCACCCATATCGGCACCGCCACCGCAGCAGCGATTGCCAATCCCAGCAGCGAACCCAAAATATCGATCGACCGCTTTACCTTGCTCGTTACGGATCGGTGAACCTGCTGTTTTGATACACAGACTTTGCAAGTAGAGTTGGGAATAAATAGGGACAGTATTTCGGATAATACTGAGGATTTAGAGGCACCCATCGCAATTTTCATGTGATTCGTCTCAAACTTAACGACATCTCACGTCCATCTTATGAGACTCCCCGAAATCGGGAGAAGCGGAATCCTTGGGCTTTGCACAATCTTTAAAAAGCTACAACACTTTTATAAAGTTTGTGTGTATTTCCTTAGGAAACGTATAAATTTTACGAAAAATTAAGTACATTCACTGAAAAAAAGTGAGTTTTTGGGCGCAAAAAGCCGGTTTCTACGGAGAATATTCGGCAAAGACAGGGAAGATTCCAGTGAGAAACCTGGTTTTTAGGCGTTCTACCGATAACTCTGGGTGCGAATCTCCCAAGCAATTGTGAGCGGCTCTAACAATTTTTGCTGACTGCTAGAGGCGAGTTTGTCTAAATATTCGCGAACAACCCTAGCGTGTTCGATATTCAAGCGATAACCGCGCGAGACATCTTCAAAGAAAAGTGGCTCAGCTAAAATTGCTTGCCAATCGGGATTTTGCCTTGACTCCTGGGCCAGCAGCATGAAATCTTGCTCCTCCGGCAAAAGTCCCGCGGGCAATTTTCCTGACAAAATCCGCAGAATCCTGGACTCGCAGGTGCGGGTATTCACGCCAAGGCGTTCCAACAACTGCAAAATTTCCTCAAATCTCAGAGTTTCTGCGCCCAAAACCTGCATTAATTCCCACAGCAAAACAAAGTCGCTGTACTGCTGCTGCGGTACATCCAAAATTTGAGGATACAGAGCTAAACTCGCCAACCCGCAGGCAACTCGACCAAATTTTGCCGAAATATTTGTAGGTTTAAATACAGAATTAAATGCAGAATTGTGAATCTGAGAAATATCTCGATCGCTCTCGAACTCCTGGTCTTGAACCACGATCGCATTCGGCAGCTTTTGGCGCAACCAGCGGGCGATCGCAGGCCAAGCACCCATGCCCCCCGCACAAATCGCCTGATTGATGCCCGCCGGCGACATTCCCGCACGGCTGAGCAAAGCATTTAATTCGCGGTTCAACTGCTGCACAAAAGGCACTAAAATCAGACTTTCCAAATCTCGGCGCTTCACATCCCAATGTCGATCGCCAATATCCAAAACAAAACTTTCTTGATGTTGCAAAATAACTTTCAAATGCCTTGCAGCCTCCAACAGTTGCAGCCCAAAAGCAGAACCTTGCAATTGCTGCTGCAATTGGTAGCGACTCGGCAAATCGGGGTGTCCCGGACGCGGCAAATCGATCGACATTCCCCAAGTTTCATTTTTCGCCAACAACTGACAGACAATATCCTGATCAAAAGCATTACCAGCCGCCTCAAAACTTTGACAAATAAAATCAGCACGAGTTAAATCTTGAAGATTGGACGGCAATTCAACTAAAGCTAATTCCACCGTCGCCGCCCCCGCATTCAAAATCAAAGTTCCGCCGCTAAAAGACGAAGCATTCACTAGCAGTGGCGCAGATTCTTCGCCTTCCTCCCGAACACATTCCAGCGCTGGCGATTGTACTTTCGAGGAATTTTTGACAGGTGTTACAACAGCAAGTAAAGTAGCGATCGCATCCTCCACCACAAAAATTTGCGCAGCCGAAGCCACCAAATCCGCGCCCAAAACAGCCTCCCGCAGGTTAAACCGATAAGCATCCGACCAGTCGGCCGGAGTACCCAAAATTACACCCTGCAAGTCTAAAAGCGCCGCATCGAGAATTTCCGCTGTCAGTCCCGAAGCTCTACAGATTAAATTAGAAACTGGCAATCCTGCAAAATTTGGCGCCGGGATGGCAGCATCGGAAATTTTCGCCGCTGAGTCAAATTTGTGCCCCTGCTGACTCGGATTCAAAGTAGCCAGCAGCGCCCGCAAACCGTGCAGCGGCAAGGCGATGGAAATAGCCAGATCGGGCGACCACTGCAACAGCGGTTCGTACATCCCAGTAGCTTCGCGTTGATCAGGAATGCTGACTTTTAAAGGCAATTTAAAATTTTGCAGTAAAAATTCTCCCGCAGCTAAAGCAGTCGGGTGCAATCCCACCGACTTGACTGTCACCTGCGGCCCTGTACCACCTGAGGCTGTTGCTTGCAGCACCGCAGCCGAGGGAATCCGAAAGTTCGCGCCCGCAGTGGCGCCTTGGGCCTGCGGTGCTTCCCAGTAAATCGGGTGCAACTGACGGCTGGTGCGATCGAGCAAAGCCGCCGACAGCCCGCTGGAACCGAAATCTATGCCCAAATACCAGCTAGAATGCGGTCGAGTCCTGGAGGAAGGGGCGATCGTACCTGCAACAGAATGCTGCTGTCCAACAGCCTCGCTCCCTGCGGTTTTCTCCTCAACAACTCCAGCTTTACTCTCTGTCGAAATTAGGTTTTTTTTTTGACTTTCTGGAGAATTCGATCGCAGTTTGTCCGTTTGTGCAGTTTGCGCCCCAGGGCGATCTATCTGGTTCAAACTAGCCAAAATGTCGTCTAGGGTTAACTTCGATTCCTCTTCCTCAGCAAACAAGTTATCCTCAAGTTCGTCTTCCAAAACAAAGGGTTCATCGTCTGACAAGAGTTCCAACTCCTCGGAGAACAAATCCTCCAGCGTGCCGAGTTCTTCAACAGCCGGCTCGGCAAAGGAATTTTCTGCACCGCCCTCAGAGGAATTTGCCGAAAAATCCAAGCTGTTAAGCGCTGAGAAATTGGAGTTCCCGGAGCTCGTATTTGACAATCCCTCCAGATTGTAGAGGTCTGTCTCCAACTGTTCCAGAGTATTGTTGTCCAAATTTAGAGCTCGATCGAGGTCATCTTCTAGAGCCTCGACGGGTAGCAAATCCTCGTCCGGCGAAGCTTGGATGTAGGCATCGTCGAGCCGCTGCGACGAACTGTGTAACTCGCCTGTTTGAACGTCACCGGCACTGGGTACGCGGGTGGCACTGGGATGGTGAGGGCTAATTTCGGCAGGCGTTCTCAGATCCGGCCCAGGTACAGCAGCAGTATCGAACTGCTCGCCTCGGTTGTCAGGTGTTTCTCGATTTTGTCGATCGTCCGAGTCAAGTTCCGGCTCGGCGGTTGAGGCTGGCGGTTGGGAAATCGATGGTACGGTTGCAGCTTGCGGTTCAAATAAATCTTCTGTATCTAAAGTTAGATACTCTACAGAACCCGCGATCGCAAAGTCTGAATCTTCACCTGCTAGAAAATCTTCCAAGGATTCGCCTTCATCCAGCAAATTTGCAAACAAATCTTCGGCACTATTTAGGGGTTCGGCACTTCGATATTCTGCCGCAGTTTGAGATGGAACCGCTGCTATTTCAGCAGCATTTTCTGTATTTTCAATCGTGAAATTTTCTAGCTCTAGTTCGGCGAGTTCTCCTGCGAACAAACTCGCGTACAAATCCTCAACATCTTCGCCACTTTCTGCTAATGTATCTTCCGACTCAGCGCCGGAAAACCGAGTTGCAGGTCGCGGTATTTCCGGTGCCTCACCCAAGAAATTTTCTTCCAACTCCGGGAGCGATATCGGAGCTATCAGGCGCTCGCGCTCGCGCTTCAACTCTCCGAATTGCGGAGAAATTTCTGTACCAGCGTAGGGCAATCTGTCTTGTTCTTCGAGTTCGCGACGGAGATTGGGCTGCGGGACTGAGGGTTCGATCGCGGTATTTGAGAGTGCGGGAGTGGCATCAGAGCGATCGACTGGGGTGCCGCCAGCACTTTCGAGATTTGTGAAGTCGATCGTCGGCTGCACGTAGGAAGACGCTGCTGTGCCCAACTGTGCCGCCAAGTGGTTAACCAAAGCCGCGAACATCGCCTCGCTCTGCTGGCTCAAACCGTGCATATTTTCGATGCCTTGTCCCAAGGAAGCTTGATAGCTTTCGAGATTGGCGTGCAAAGCCTCGAACACGATACCCATCGTCGAATCAAGCCTCATCAACAAACTGTCGGCACGAGCTTGAAACTCTTCCATTTGCTGGACTCTCTGAGCCGGTGTCAGCAGCGGGTGTTCAGAGGAGGTTTGTGAGTTAAGTGTTACCTCAACAGCCGGTTGCTCAGATTGTGCTGCGCTGCTTGGCAACAACTGATGTTCTAGACTACCGAGAAGTTGGGAAAAATCGCGATCCAAAGTTTCTTCCAAGCGGGTTCTGAGTACCTGCAAGAATTCAGAAATGATTTGCTGTTGGTTTGCTTGTTGCTGAGCTAGCGATTGTTGCTGCTGCCGTTTTGCTTCTAGCTGTTTGATTTCTTGAATTAGAGCTTGCTGCTCTTGCCGCAGAGCTTCTATGTCTTCTTGAAGCGGCAGAGTCAGGGTGGAACGCAGGTGGCTGATTTCTCCGGTTACCGCTAGCACGACACGATCTGCTGCTGAGGGGCGAGCGGGTGGCATCGGCACTTTGGGGACTGGAACTGGTACCGGGCGGACATTTGGGATCGTGGGCCTGTCGCGGGCTGCTAGCTTTGAGTCTGGGGAAACCAGATAAGCGCGAACTCGCTCTAAAAGTTGGCGCTGGTGGACAGTATCGATCGAACCCGTCCAAGGCAAGCGGGGTGCGGGCTTGCTGAGTACCTCGTCAATCTCAGCAATCAGTGCTTGAATTTTGTACTTCTGAGAATTCAAGGGTGGAACCTCTGGGAATGCGGCTTGGGAGAAATTTTACCGGAAAAAGACTTTCGTCAGGGGCAGCTATGCCAATAGATAGAATAATCTGAATGCGAGTCGGTCAATAATTTACTAACATTTTCTGACAACTGTGAATCCACCTTTTCCGTTCGGATGACTTCTATTGCCATCATAGGTTAGGCGGTACTTCCGCATCAAATGCCCGCTGCTATCGACTGTAACTGCTCTCAAATTCTGCGGTTGCTGTCCTTTTTCCACTCGCCCGGACGATTCCTGCTCCCGATAGCTGCGCTTGACGAACTTTTGCCCCCACCCGCTAGAACTTTTGCCCCCACCCGTCACCCGGAGTTTGGCTGGCGTGGTGGCGCGCCACTCTCTCTCTCATGAGGTAATGTGTCTCGATCTTTCACAGACTGGGAAAAAACCTCAAACAATCTGCGATTTGGGATGCCGGGATGCGGGATTGTCCGCGTGCAGTCGATGCGAGCAACCCTTTATCATAGCTTTTTATCTGTGTTAATGGCTAGAGATTAATGGTACAATAATCTCGGGCATCATAAAGGTTGCTGGAAACTGCGTCGGTTTCGGTGGTATGCGACGATCGCCAACCTTGAGCCGGGGAATGGCTGTGGATGTTGTTGGTAGTGCTCACATTTGACAAGTTCCAGGCAGTTGCAGTCGGATTTGGTGGCTGTGTTCCCGGTGTGGGGACTTGTAGTTCCGCTAGCGGACGATCGACTGCCGGGTCGGCTGACCACAAATCTCTCAGCAGTGTTAAGCTTGTCATCGCCAAGTGCTTGTCTTCGGTAACTCGATCGCTCAGTCGCTTGCCACCTTGCTAAAATTTGGTGAATAAAATTTGCTCCGCGGTATGTATCTAAACAATTATGGTATAGTCTTTAGTTTCTAGCTCCCAATCTGAGCTTGAGGCTATTAATTTCCATATTCGACCTTTGACACCAAACTTGAGAGGGAAAATTGCCGATTTTAGATACTTGTTTGTGCGATCGGGAATCTCAAATCGAATGACTCGGCTGCAAGCTATTTCTAAATGCCCAGCGCAGATCAAGCGCATAAATTAAAATGATGGCCTCATGGAAGACCGCTTTAACGCCCGAGATCCGCAGTCCAATATAAATCAATTGATAGTTTCTACTCCTTTTTTTGCAGGCTTACCCGATCCTGTAATCGAGAGAGCAACTGTCCACATCGTTACCCGCAGTCATCCGTCAAATCAAGTGATTTTACTCGAAAATGACTGGGGGACATCAGTGTATTTTATATTGGATGGTTGGGTGAAAATTCGCACCTACAACCTAGACGGAAAAGAAGTAACACTGAATATTTTAGGGAAAGGAGAACTGTTCGGGGAAATGGCCGCGATCGAAGAAGCACCGCGATCGACAGATGTCATCACCCTAGCCCCGACACTGATCGGGAATATGCCAGCTCAGGATTTTGTGCAGTTGATTCATACCGAGCCGCTCGCAGGCATTCGACTAGCTCAACTGATGGCGCGCCGCCTGCGGCAAGTCAATCGCCGCCTGCGTTTGCGAGAGTCGGACAGTACCTCGCGAGTAGCAGATATTCTCTTATTTTTGGCCGAGGGACAAGGGAAAATCATGTTAAGTGGAGGTACAGAAATTCCCAACCTGCCACACCGAGAATTGAGCAGCCTCAGCGGACTGGCTCGGGAAACCGTAACACGGGTGCTCAGCAAGCTGGAAAAAAAAGGAACAATTCAGCGCGAACGTGACGTTTTGTGCATTCCAGACCTGCACGCACTGGAGCGTCTGTTAGTCTAGAAGTATCAGAGATTGCTAATTTTAATAAAAGTCAAAAGCATTCTCTGTTAACTACTATAGCCTTTCGAGCGAAACATGAGGTATGACTGGGCATAGGGCTATGGGCATAGGGCTCCGTGGGCATACCTCACCACGCTTGAGAACCGCTATAATAATGACTTACCGCAGGAGGTAAAGCTGTGAGTTTTAAGAAAATTTTCGCCGCCGTCGATGATTCGGATCTCGGCCACCGCGTCTTCAATCAAGCCTTAGAATTAGCTGTGGGCGATCGAGCCGAGATGATGCTATTTCACTGCGTTACTGTCAACACGCTGGGCGAGACGGCAGTGCCAATTCCAGTAGATTTGGGGATGAATGTCGAGTTAATGGATCAAGCTTACCAAGCTCAACGTTTGCGGCAGGAAAGAGAGGTAAAACAGTCAGAAGGTTTGCTGAAAAATTACTGCGACGCCGCAGCAAAACAAGGATTGCAGGCAGAATTTGACTGTAGAATGGACGGCGATGCGGGGCATTCTGTCTGTGAATACGCCCAAAATTGGGGCGCAGATTTAATAGTAGTGGGGAGGCGCGGCCGCACGGGGTTCACAGAAGCTTTCCTCGGCAGTGTCAGCAATTATGTCGTTCACCACGCATCGTGTTCGGTGTTTGTAATTCAAGAAGTCAAAGCTGAAAAATGATGCTGCTGAAAATTTTGGGTGAGAATATCCATCTAAAATCAGACTTGCGTTCGTACTTAAGCCCGGTTTCTGGGAGCAATATTAAATTTGGCGGTAAGGCATCCAAACAGTGAAACCGGGAATCAACTGTATAGGGCGCAAGTCCTGTAAAATCTAAAATCTAAAATCTAAAATCTAAAATCGGGAATCAACTGTATAGGGCGCAAGTCCCGTAAAATCTAAAATCTAAAATCTAAAATCTAAAATCTAAAATCGGATGAGTGATTTTTTGTCAGCAGATGCCGCGTCTAATTCGGGCAGTTCACCCAGTACAAATAACGAGCCTCCAACCGCCGATATTTCAGAAATGGCGGGCGATCGCACAAATCCAGATACGCGGACGCCCGCTGCTGGGGAAGCGCCTTTGATGCTGGTAGAAACGGCATTTTTGGCAAGTACCGCTAGCTTGATTTGGCTGGTAAATTATTACTTTCCGCTGGGGCCGTTGCTGCGGGTTTTTTTCCCAGTGCCGATCGCCCTAGTTTACCTGCGCTGGGGCAACCGAGCAGCTTGGATGTCAGCATTAGTTTCGGGTTTGCTGCTGTCGGTACTCATGGGCCCGACGCGCAGCATTTTATACGTGATGCCTTTTGGAATTATGGGAGTTGTGCTGGGAGGACTTTGGAGGCGCAAAGCGAGTTGGTCTCTCTCTATTAGTTTGGGGGCGCTAATTGGTACTGTCGGCTTCTTTTTTCGGTTTTGGCTGCTGTCAATTTTGGTAGGTCAAAACCTGTGGGTTTACGTAACCGTCCAGGTAACAGAGATGGTGGAATGGGTGTTTGTGAAGCTGGGCTGGCTGAGCGTGCCGAATTTGAACACCATTGGGGCGATCGCCGCCGGGATGATTTTAGTTAGCAACCTTGTTTACTTATTTGTAGTGCATTTAGTAGCTTTGCTGCTGTTAGATCGTTTAGGAAATCCGATTCCGCGGCCGCCGCGCTGGGTGCAAGTTTTAATAGACTATGAAGAGTAATATGAAGTTCGGCAACAGATTTTGTAACGGATGTAACGGATTTAATGGATGGATGTTGATGAAGAAGTTCGACAACAAAGCAGTGTACGGGATTTAAACGATAGATGTTAAGGGAACAAGTCAGAAGTTAGAAGTAAATCAGACGGAAGAAGGAAGATTAATGACCAATTCCCGATTACCAATGACAACTGACAACTATCAACTGCCAACTGTCAACTGACAACTGCCAACTGCCAACTGTCAACTGACTAATTATGATTCGTATTTATACAGAAATTGAACAAGGCCAGCGGTGGCTCGATCGCTATCGGGGAAAAAAACCGATATTTGCCTGCGTGTTAGGATTTACCGCAACAGGCTTAATTCCGGGGATTTCAGCAGCAGGAGCAACCCCGCGCGATCGACAATTTACTTGTTTAGCCGATGCAGAATTTTTGTACAACGGCCCCCAACCCTCGCCCCAATATGCTTTGCCGCCCCTAGAAGCCGGAGCCTCGCCGGTACTGATATCTCGCGCTGTAATCGAAGCTTTGGAAATTCCCCTTTACCTGTTTAATGCTGGTTTACCCATCCCACCTCCGGTACCTGCAATTGATTTGGGCGGTACTGCGGCAAAATGTCTGATTTCCGGGAATGCTTTAGAACTCGAAACAGTCAAACATTTGCTGGAACAAGGATTAATTTGGGGAGCTAAATTAGCCGCCCAAACTAATAGCAGCTATTTAATTTTAGGTGAGTGTGTAGTTGGGGGAACGACTACTGCTTTAGGCGTGTTAATGGGTTTGGGAATTGCAGCGGCCGGCAAAGTTAATAGTTCTCATCCTCGCTGCAATCATACTCAAAAATTGGCTGCGGTGACAGCGGGGCTCGATCGCGCTGGGTGGAAAATTGACCCAGAAAATAGCACTCCCCTGGAATTGGTAGCGGCGGTGGGCGATCCGATGCAGGTAGCGGTGGCGGGAATGGCGATCGCCGCGAGTCGGACTTGCGGGGTGCTGTTGGCTGGCGGCACGCAAATGCTGGCAGTCTACGCTTTGATGCAAGCTCTAACCCGCGAATATGCTTTGTTATGGTGTCCAGAGCAAGTTACGGTGGGGACTACGCGCTGGGTAGCCGAAGACCCGACAGGGGACACTGTAGGACTCGCTCAGGATATCGGCGGTGTGCCTCTGTTGGCCGCACAGCTAAGTTTTGCGGGTTCTCGCTATCGGCAACTGCAAGCTTATGATCGCGGATATGTGAAGGAAGGTGTCGGTGCGGGTGCGTGTGCGATCGCCAGCGGCCTAGTTGCCAATTGGACTCCAACCCAACTCCTCCAAGCTGTTGAGGCCTTAGCATCGCGGTGTGAAATTAAACATTAAAACCGGGTTTTTAGTTTTCTGTGCGTCCCGGAATGTGAGGAACTTAAGATTAAAAATTCAGATGTGCGATCGAGCTTCCAACCTGGTTGTGCTGCTCAATTAGCTTCGTTTTGGCTGAATAATTATATCATTTTCTGTAGCATTTTTGCTTTCAGATTTACAGAATATTCTACAAAATATCTCGCTTTTATGCAGTATTCATACTGTTAATTGCGCGAGACAAAAATACTCTATTCAATGACCCTATAAGTAGACCAGCAGAAATCAATGCAGCTTGTATTTTCTATCTGGATTAATGCTCGATCGCCAGCAGCAACATTTAATTAGACCTGCCTACCTGTTGCGAGTGCATTCTTTTGGCGAGCAACTGTTCTTCCAAGGCGGCAATTCGATTATAAGCCGCTGTTAGCTGAGCTGTGAGGCGCTGGATTTGAATCTCTGAACTCAGCTCTTTTTCCAGGCTTTGAGAATTCTTCTCGAAGTAGCTGTCATCTAACAGTATGTCCTTGTGTTCGAGGAGTCCGTCTAGACGGCTGTAGCTTTGATATGCCGAGATTTTGTCATTTCCTACCGTCAGGGAGCGATCCTCGCTCTGCTGCTGAGTAAGCTTCGTCTCCTTGGCTGACTCTAATAACTTTTCATTAAGGTTTTCTATGAGTTTGTACAGGGAATCAACTTGTTGAGTCAATACTGTAACTTGCTGGCGTAGAGCTTCCATACAGTTATCCGGGGAATTGTAAATTATATATTTAGATTCTAGGGAAATCTTTACATAACTGGGATTTATCACTAAATTATTTAAGTTTTGACGTAATTGTTGTGTTCCAAATCCAGAGGGTAGATTGAGGGACTCAGTTTGAGGATTTTTGCATTGAAGATTTGAGATAGTCTTGGAGGTTGAAACTAAGTTTGTTAAACCAGATACTTGCTTCCAAGCTTCAATCAGAGTTAAAAAGTCTGCTTTCTGAGAGTCGCAGGGCTCAGCCTTCTGTGAGAGTCACTCCGCGCCCCCAGTGCTTTGGGTAAAACCGATCGCGATCGCAGCAGAAGCGAGTACAATAGCTTTGTGTTTGAGGAAGAAATAAGATTAATCGCGCCAACTACCGGACTCGACCAACAATTATTTCCCGCGCCGCAGAACACAAAACATCGGTGTCACTATTTAGAAAAGCGGGTTCACAGGTGAAACGAAGGTCTTTGCTATTGGGCGCAGCCACCCTAACTTTAAGTCAATTGGCGGCAGGGTGCGACTCGAAACCAACTCTCAAAATTCGATCGCTCAAAAACGGTATTCCAGCGCAACTGGTAAGCAAATTTAGTCGCGATTTACAACCGTCTCCGCTTTTGCAGGTAACGCAGGAAGGGCAATTAAAAGAATTATTTGCCCTTTTGCAGCAGTGGAAGCGGACACCCGAAGCCAAAAATCAAGCTGATTTGGTGATGTTGGGAGATTATTGGCTGACTTTGGCAATTCGGCAAAAGTTGATTCAGCCGATCGATCCTGCTAAACTTGCTAATTGGTCGCAATTGCCCGAAAGATGGCAAAAACTCGTCAGACGCAACGATGACGGCCAATTAGACGCTAAAGGTAAAGTTTGGGCCGCACCTTACCGCTGGGGAAGTACGGTAATTGCCTATCGCATTGACAAATTTAAGGATTTGGGGTGGACTCCGACTGATTGGAGTGACTTGTGGCGAGTCGAATTGCGCGATCGAATTTCGCTACCAGACAGTGCGAGAGAAGTTATCGGTTTAACATTAAAAAAACTTGGAAAATCTTACAATACCCAGCAATTAGATCAAGTTCCCAATCTCAAAAAAGAACTCGCCAACCTCCACGCCCAAGCTAAACTTTACAGTTCCGACGCTTATCTGCAACCGTTAATTTTAGGCGATACTTGGTTAGCCGTAGGTTCCTCCGGCGACATACTGCCGCTGTTGCAAACTCAAAGCGATATTGCTGTAGTAATTCCTGCTTCTGGAACTGCACTTTGGACGGATTTGTGGGTACAACCCGCATCACAAAAGCCAGTTTCGTTAGGGGAAAAATGGATTAATTTTTGCTTGCAGCCTCAGATTGCGCCTCAATTATCTTTGCTGGCTAAGGCTAGTTCGCCGATAATTGTCGGGATGAAACCCGAGGCTTTGCCAGCCGATGTGCGCAGTAATCCTGTGTTGTTACCGGATGCTAAGATTCTGGCGGCGAGCGACTTTATGCTGCCTTTCTCTGATGCGGGGATTGCGCAATATCGATCGCTCTGGCAAGAAATTCGGCAAGTAGTGCACAGTTAAAACGTAGGGTGCGTCAGTCACCAACCCACAAGCGCCGAGAAAATCATCAAAACTGACGCACCTTTAACCGTAGGGTGCGTCAGTCACCAGTTGTAGTTGTAAGCTGCGTTAGCTCTTAAATTCTCAACTACTACTAAGGGTGAATTTTCAGGCAAACAAAAATCCTGACCTTTTTTGTGAGGCGTGTATCCTTGTGCTAAGGCACAGAGAATTACCTCACGCACCAGCACAGGCGTAATAGCTTGATAATCAGAAGAAAAACCTGTCGTCAATTTCTGAGCAGGATTCTCGTATAACTCTATAAACAAACCAATGCCGCAATCGTCGCGTGAAATAAGCCAACGATATTTTTCGTCGTTTATGGTGATACTACGTGAAGCTTTTTTAGGAAGTGCCATTTTTTTTCTGTTATTTTGTTCGTAATTGTTCTAACACTTCGGGTCTATTTCTACATTGAATATTTTCAAAAATGCGTTTTTGGAAACCACATTTTATTAGCTCAAATGTAGGTGCGTCAGCTTTTGATTTATCGATTATCCCGAAAACAACTCGCTGCTGACGCACCCTACTAAAATCCTTTGATTTTGCCTCGAAGACCGGGATTTGAGAGAGATTCTAAGTCGATTTTACAGCTAAGCCGATCGCCCTTGCACGTATAAACCGCTAAAGCCGTTCCCTGACGGTTGCAAACTCGCAGGTTGTAACCATACTCGCTCGAAGCAGCGCCGAAGCGGTTGACAAACTGATACCGCTCCATATAATCGAGCAAACTCCACAGTTGGCGGTTGACGATGATGATAACCCAAGTGTTGGTGCGATCGACAAACCAGCGATCGAGCAATTTGCCACCAAACTGTTTTTCAGCTAACCACAGACTCGGCACGCTTGGTTCGGCTTGCGAAAGCGGTGGCGACGGGAAATTAGCAGCGTTGCCAGTCGGGCAGACTGGCTGCTGGGAAAACGCCGCATATTGTCCCCACAGCAAGGCTGTGATGCACGTAGAACTGGCAATTAGGAACAAAAATAAACTTTTTGTCAAAATGCCCTGCCTGCGGCGGTCAACTTGATTTTTGTGGCGAAATTTGTAGTAATTCATCATATTATTTTAGATTTGAAATTTCGGATCGGTGCTTCCAGCATAGTTCTGAAACTGCGCCATCCTCAATTTGAGAGAGCATCGGGACAATTTACGGTTGTCGATCGTCCTGTCAGGTGTCCAAGTGCTCTAACACAATCGTTTGGTTTTGATGAATTATCTTAGTTAACAACAAAAGAGAGAAAATCTGTGCGAGTATCCTCGATCCGATCGTGCAGTTGAGCTAGTTTATTTCTAGCTTTTTCCCTGCCTTTACTACATTTTTGTTTGGGGAAAGACTGCGATTGAGTTTTCTTACCCAAAGAATTATAAATCACAACAAAAGCTGATTTGTCATACCCCAAAAGTTAGAGATTTAATTGAGGTCAAAATTTGTAGTTTTGATTGAGATATCAGTTGCAAAAAAGAATAAAACTGTAGACAAACTGCAAACCGTGAGAGTCCACAGTCATGGCAATCTAAAATCTCGAATGGTATGGGTACAGGGATGCTCTCATGGAAAATATCGAGTTCAGCAATAGTTGGTTGGCGATCGAAATACAGTGCCGGGCACAATTGCGATCGCACTCCGATGTTTCCGTCGTGCAAGGGTTTTGTTTTGCTCTGGGATTTATCCGTGGCGCCCGGTTCCAACTATCGACTAGATACCAATTGCACCCGGCCGGCATCCATTTCATCCATTAGTAACTCTAAAGCTTCATAATCAATATCCGAGATGTACCCCAAACGGGTGAGCTCGTAGTGGATTTCGTTTTCAATGTCAGGCGTCAACTGCTTAATGTAGAGGGCTTTTTCTACAAGATGACGAATAGCATAAGTTGCTTGCATATTAGCTCGGAGAACTCCGTACAATTTAATTATCATCTGAACAGTCGATCGCGCGCGTGATCTAAATCAGAACTAACAGTGATTTCAATTACATCGTGCAGTTTAACCCGACAGCTAGGGCAAAGTCGATCGCAATTTTGGCAATTTCTAAGACTCAACTTGGTGACCGACCAAGAAATAGTATAGTAGCTAACGTTTCGGTTCCAAATCTTGCGGAAACTTTCATAAAAAACAGTAAATAAATAAAGATTCAGTAAAATTACTGAAAACAACTGGTCGGTTTCCTTGCGAGCAAGTTAGGCTCAGAGGAGTCAAGTAAGTTTAGGCTTACAACCTTCTAGCACAGTAGTTGAAAATACACAGCAACCATAGGTTTGATATATGCAGACACTTCTTGCCCAAAAAACAATTACGGTGATTCGACCCCTATACCACCTGAATGCGGCCACATCCGGAGAATTCCGACTGCAACTAACGACAGCAATTTGTGCCCCCGAAGTTGGAGGGGTACTCGTAGATTTGGGGGAAGTAACATTTGTTGACAGTGCGGGTTTGATGGCATTGATTTCTGGCCTCAAGCAGGCGAAAAAAATAGGACGCAGGTTTAGTATTTGCTCGCTATCCCCTGGGATGAGGATGATTCTCGAACTCAGCCAACTCGATCGAGTTTTTGAGATATTTGAAAATGTCGAAAGCTTTGAAGCGGAAAACTCCTGTTTCAGTTGACAGTTGACAGTTGACAGTTGACAGTTGACAGTTGACAGTTGACAGCTTGCCCTCCGAGCGAATGCGTGCTCCCAAGATTTTAGACTAAAGTTCCAGCTCGCAGATTAATCTGTGGAGTCAATCTAAAATCTAAAATCTAAAATCTAAAATCTAAAATTGACTGAGTGCCGTTGGCGTGTTGGCAGATTTTAAGGTAGGCTGCTTAAGAGTCGCAAATATGAGAGCGAGTCGAGCCGTGGCAGTAAAAGTCGAAGAATTACTTACAGCAGAAATTAATCAGCCTGCTCGTTATCTGGGAAACGAGTTGGGGGCTGCGCGCCAGCCTTGGGATGCAGCGTCTGTGCGCTGGGTGCTCACCTACCCAGAAGTGTATGAAGTTGGTGCTTCCAATCTGGGGCACATCATCCTTTACAATATTTTGAATGCTGGGCCGAGACAGTTGTGCGATCGAGCTTATTTGCCCGCACCAGACTTGGCAGCAAAACTGCGATCGACCAAAACTCCCCTGTTTGCTGTAGAATCGAGGCGATCGCTCACAGAATTTGATATTCTAGGCTTCAGCCTCAGCTACGAACTCGGAGCCACAAACATTCTGGAAATGCTGGATTTGGCCGGCATTCCCCTAACTTGGCAAGAAAGAGCGACAAATGCCCAAAATGGCAATTGGCCGCTGATTTTTGCTGGTGGCCAAACGGCAACTTCCAATCCCGAACCCTATGCTGACTTTTTTGACTTCATCGCTTTGGGAGATGGAGAAGAATTGTTGCCAGAAATAAGCTTGATTTTGGCAGAAGGCAAAGCTAATAATTTGAGCCGAGAAGCATTGCTGCTGGATTTAGCGCAAATTCCCGGTGTCTATGTCCCGCAATTCTACGATATGGCGGCCGATGGTTCCGTCCATCCCAACCGCCCCGATGTTCCAGTACGAATTTTACGCCGCGTGGCGACTCCCATACCAGCTTATTCGATCGGGCTAGTTCCCTATGTTCAGACAGTACACGATCGGCTGACAGTAGAAATCCGCCGTGGTTGTACTCGCGGCTGTCGCTTCTGTCAGCCGGGAATGCTGACTCGCCCCGCGCGAGATGTGGAACCTCAGCAAGTTGTAGAGGCGATCGAACTTGGGATGAAAGCCACCGGGCACAGCGAGTTTTCCCTGCTTTCCCTGAGTTGTTCCGACTATCTGGCACTCCCAGCAGTCGGGATGGAAATCAAAAACCGCCTGAAAGATAAAAATATCTCTCTATCT
>JAYUGZ010000357.1:0-11646 GCA_043767465.1 Cyanobacteriota bacterium | reverse complement strand
AAATTTTTTGCGAAGTCAAAGCCGATCGCCAGTTAAGAGAACTTGTGCAGAAACTCGGTTTCTGCACAAGCCCTAAAATTTAATAATCCAACGGCTATTTCCGGCGCTCCCAGCCCTGCAGAATTGGCTGTAACAGCCGAATTTATAAGCTTTTGGCGGCGGTTGGCGGCGAATCAGGACGCTGACAACTTGTCCCGGCTTTTGCGATCGGCTGCGGGCGACGACCATCGCCGACGGCAGCAAAGCCCAGTCGGTAAAAAGTGTGTATAGTTTGTAACACCGCTGTGCGGGAACCGACAACAGATATCCGCACGACTTCTGGTTCGGATACTGCACAGCCGTCATATCGATTTGAGATTTGGGATTTTAGATTTTAGATTGTCCTGAGAGTTGAGTCGGCGTAGCCTACAAGTTTATGCGATTGCTTTCCCGAAGCGCAATGACATACAACTCTCCCACTCTCCCACTCTCCCACTCTCCCACTCTTCCCCTCCCCATCTCCTGTCCCTGAATCCAACCTACTAGATGAGGGAATGCGCCGAGGAAGAGGTAAAATATGAAATCGTTCTAAAACCTTAAAATCAAAAATCTCAAATACCCATATGCCTAGAACTCCCAGCGAATATTCCGTGCACCTGTTGATTGAGGGCGGCCACCGCGAAGAAATCCGTTTTGCAACCCTGCAAGAATTTCAACAGTGGTATAAAACCCTGGTTCCCAAACAAGATTCATCAGAATTTGTCAATGTCCCGATCAAAAATATTCAAGGCGAATATATGGTAATTCGGCCTACCGCTATTCTCGGAATTCGCGTTGAACCGATATTTAGTTCTAGCATCGATCGATACGATGAATGATCGATCGGGAAAGTATCAATTGAGTAGGAAAAATTGTAAATTGAGCAAGATTTTTAGTTATCAGTTATTGGCGATCGCCTGTTGCGTTTTGGCGATCGCCTTTTCAGTACCTGCGATCGCAATTCCGGCGCTGCAAGCAATTAGTGTAAGTCAATTACAACCGAGTGAGTTGGAGTCGATCGCCTTTGACGCTCAAATCTGGGGCGAAAATGGCAAGCCGGGGGACAAGCAACTGCTGTTAAAGTCGATCGACCACAGCCTCGGTTATCTCAACTCCCAGGCCGCTGCCAGTGCTTACAGCCGCTATCCAGTGGCAGGTATTACGCGCGATCGAGTTCGGCGATCGCTTGATCGATTCCGCCAATTAGTTGTCAGTTCCACAACTCCATCACAACTCCAGGAATCTGTCAAGCGGGAATTTGTGTTTTATAAGTCGATCGGCAAAGACAACAAAGGCACAGTGGCATTTACGGGTTATTTCGAGCCGACTTATCCAGCCTCTGGCACGCCTAATTCCGAATTCCGTTACCCCCTGTACAGAGTGCCGCCAAACATGGGTTCTTGGGCGAAACCTCACCCGACTAGACTGGATTTGGAAGGTGCGGATGCTTTGCAGGGAAGTAAAGGATTGCTGCGGGGATTGGAATTAGTCTGGTTGCGCGATCGCTTCCAAGCATTTCTCGTCCACGTCCAAGGTTCCGCGAAGTTGCAGTTAACAGACGGCGGCGTAATGACAGTCGGTTTTGCGGGCAAAACCAGTCAGAGTTATACAGGAGTCGGGCGAGAATTAGTTAAGGACGGCAAGTTTACTTTAGAACAGCTAACATTGCCCAAACTAACGGAATATTTTACCAATTTTCCCGCAGATATGGACAAGTATTTGCCGAAGAATCAAAGCTTTGTGTTCTTCCGAGATACTAACGGAGCACCTGCTACTGGTAGCATTGGAGTGCCTGTAACTGCCGAAAGGTCGATCGCCACCGATAAAGCCTTAATGCCCCCCGGCGCCCTAGCATTAATTAGCACGAAATTGCCTTATCCAAATGCGGCGGGAAAACTCGAACAAAATGCCGTAAATCGGTATGTTTTGGATCAGGATACGGGCGGTGCAATCAAAGGCGCGGGTAGAGTTGACGTATTTATGGGTACCGGTGACTCGGCGGGCGATCGGGCGGGTTATATCAACTCTACTGGAGAACTGTATTATCCGCTATTGAAGTAGATTGATTCTACGACAAAATCCTGTAATTGCGATCGCAATCACGGGGCGGGTTCGCCGAAATTTATGTCATCAAATTGCATAACTCAAAAACCCGCCCCCTCTCCCATCGCAAAACCCGAAAAACATCTATCCTAATATCCAGTAGCACAGAATGCCGCCCAATACTTGGGTTGGTGGAAGGGGGGTTTATCCTTTGACGAATAACTTAACCAATCTTTGACCTCTTCTATTGAATTTTCATCTAATTTTAATGATTCAATCCAAACCATAAAATCCTCCTTGCTGACGGCGCGCATCCAGTTTTGGGCGGCATTCAAAGCGACGGCTACTGAAACTTTCGGTAGCAATTCCTGATAAAATTTTATCATTAAAATCGCCGTCGCAAAATCATCGACTGACCACAATGTGCTCACAACATTCATACTCCCAGCATACAAGAAGCCGCTGGGTAAACCAATGTACTCATCTGTCATTTCTGTTGAACTGGTTAACCCGGTTTCGCAGGCGGAGAGTGTCACGAGATTGCAATTATTTAACTCTAAATCGGCAAAGATTTCTCGCAAAGTTAGGCATTTTTCCGGGATGGCTTTTCGCCCGCTTCGCATTGTCACATAGCGGGGAGTTTCGGGCGATTCGGGCGGGCACGAGGGTTCGGGCGGGCACGGGGGCACCGCCCCTACGGGAGGAGATTCGATGGAATCGGCTAGGGCTAGAAGGGACAGCAGCGGATAGTCAAAGTTAAAGACTCCGTGACAGGAAAAGTGGATGTAGCTGGCATTGGAGAGGTTTTTGAGGTTTTCGTTGAAGGCGATTTTTGTGGCTTGTTGTTTGATTAATATGTCATGGATGTCGAATTTTTGTTTGATGATTTGTACTTCCATGTCGGCGTTCGATAAATCTTCGGTGGGATTCTGAATCGCAAATAATGGCTGAAGTTCGGGGGCGGGAGATGTGCGGGTTTTGAGGCGGTTTTGTACGAGTTCTAGTAGTTGCAAACTGGGGGCGTATTTCACGCCGCTGGGGAAGCAGTCTAGGAGGTTTCCGCAAAACATTGTTTCTTGGGTGAACCGGATTTGTGATGTGAATGGTAGGGCGTGGAAGGGAAATAGGTGCAAGTAGCGATGGGGTACTAATATTAGTTGGTGGCAATGATTGGGGATTTTGGCGACTATCTCGTTGACGCGCAAGATTTCGGAGAGTTTGTGCAGTTTTGCGGATAAGGTTTGTTGCCAGATTTTTTGTTTGGTTTTGTCGCGGTATTCGTTGAGATAGTCGTTTTTCCAGGTTTCTAATTCGGCTATTTCGGTTGTGGTGTAGGTGATTAATTCTATGTTGTTGTGGGTGATGATGAAGGCACATCCTCCCCAATTTGTAGGGGCGGTGCCCCCGTGCCCGCCCTCTAGGGAATTACCGATGTACCATTCTATGATTGCTGTTTCGGTGTCTAAGGTTTTCTGGAATTCGGCGATGTCTATGGGTTGGATTTTTTGAGTTAGTTTGAATTCTGGTTCTCGCTGTTTGAAGGTTTCTAGGTATTGTTCTAGTTGCTGTAATGCTGTTACTAATTTAGCTTGTTGTTGAGGGGATTGTTGGAGGGAGGCGATTTGGCGGCGCAGGTTTTGGAGTTGCTGTTTTTCGGTTTGGGTGGCTGTTTTGGGGTAGATTTCGCTGTTGGTGAAAAGTTCGACTAGGTAGCGGGATTTGCTGCGTTAGATCGTTTGAATGGCTTTGTGATATTGTTGGTGGTTGATGCAGGATTGGATCATTTTTTCGTAGACGTTGAGGTTGTCTTCGATGATTTCTCGTTTGCGGTTTTCGGAGGCAATCCACTCGCGGCTTTGTTCGACTGCTTCGATGGCTTTTTCGTAGCCGAATATGGCTGTTTCCCACAAGCTTTCTGCAAATCCTAAATTGCCTAGATTTCGCGCTGTTTGCAGACAGCTAAGGGGTAAAGCATCTGGTGTGAAGATTTCTAAAGATGATTTAAAACATTTTATAGCTTCTGGAATTAGTCCTTTTTCCTGATAAGCAATTGCTAAATTATTTTGAGTATCAGCCCAGTATTGGGGAAAAGCGGCGCGGGTATGAACTAATAATGCCAATTCATAACAGGCGATCGCCTTTTCGATATTCTGGGCTTTGTCTTCCCTGATTCTGTCACTGTAAGCAATTGCTAAATTATTTTGAGTATCAGCCCAATCTTGGGGAAAATCGGCGCGGGTACGAACTAATAAAGCCAAATCATAACAGGCGATCGCCTTTTCGAGATTCTCGGCTTTGTCTTCCTTGATTCTGTCACTGTAAGCAATTGCTAAATTATTTTGAGTCATTGCCCAATCTTGGGGAAAAGCGGCGCGGGTGTAAACTAATAATGCCAATTCATAACAGGCGATCGCCTTTTCGATATTCTCGGCTTTGTCTTCCCTGATTCTGTCACCATATTTAATACCCAGACTATTTTGATTGTATCCCCAATCTTTTGGGTAAGCTTCGCGAGTAAAAATAATTAATCCTACTTCTAAACAAGCAATGGCAATTTCTATATTAGCGGCGCGACTTCCTAGCGGAAAACTGGAAATTGTAATATTAAAACTGTAGAGTTTATTCGCAAATCTGTATGACTTTATTGCTGCGAAAGTTCGACTTGTCCACTTGCGTAGCCGTTTAATTAAGTTACTAAAACTAAAAATAGGAATAATGTTTGTAGCTTCCTCTGACTCCATTTCTGCGAGAGTTTGAGTTGCCCACTCGCGCAAATATCGGGCAAAGTTATCATCGATTAGTTCGAGATTGTTTTGCAGGATGGCGATTTGTTCGTCTCTTGGGGAGTTGAGGAGGGATTGGATTAGGGGGAGGTAGGTTGGTTGTTGGTTCATTGGAATACCCATGTTTGGGATATTTTACATTGTTTGTGGGGGGAATGCAAGATTGGCAGCGGATTTTGTAACGGATTTAGCGGATGGATTTGGGGTTGGATTTATGAGTTGGTTTATGGGTTGATTGCGGAGGTTCCCGGCGGTTGGAAACCGCGGCTACACAAACGATGTCCACCTCCGTGGACGAAGAGGTAAAATCTTCAACCCGCGCAGGCGGGTTTTGTTTGTGTAGACGCGGTTTCAACCGCCGGGTTTCTCAAGCGCCGGGTTTCTCAACGGTCGAGTTTCTTCCTAATTACCCCAACCCTTCAAGCAACAAATTGCGAGCACTTTCCAACGCTTCCTGCAACTTACTTGCATCGCGCCCCCCAGCTTGGGCTAAATTCGGCCGCCCGCCACCTTTTCCGCCGCAAATTTCCGCAATTTTGCCGATAAACTTGCCAGCTTGCAATCCTTTTTTATTGACTTCTGGGCTAAAAGCTGCTACCAAAGTTACCTTGTCTACATCAGCAACCGATGCTAGAATAACCGCAGCATTTCCCAGTTTTTGCTGCAATCTTTCGGCGGCAGTTTTTAGCGCTTCTGCATCCACATCTCCCAATTTAGCTACAATGATTTTGAACTCCCCAATGGACTCAGCTTGTGCTAGCAATTGGTCGGATTTTGCGATCGCCAATTCCGACTTCACAGCAGCCAAATGTTTCTGAGTATCCTTCAACTCATTCTGCAAATTAGTAATCCGGTTGGGTAACTCTTCCGGCTTCGCCTTAAATCGATCGCCCAAATCGCGCACCACCCTGTCACGCACATTCAAATAATCCAACACAGCCTGGCCCGAAACCGCTTCTATCCGGCGAGTTCCGGCTGCTACGCCCGCTTCGGACACAATCTTAAACAGCCCGATTTCTGCGGTATTGCTGACGTGAGTCCCCCCGCACAATTCCATCGAAACGCCGGGAAAATCGATTACCCGCACCACGTCGCCGTACTTCTCGCCAAACATCGCCGTAGCGCCTTTTTCTCGCGCTTGGGCGATCGGCATTTCCGCAACTTCCGCAGCGTGGGCTTCCGCAATCCAATTATTAATTAAATCCTCAATTTTCTCCAACTCTTCTGCTGTCACAGCGCGCGGAGAATTGAAGTCAAACCGCAATCTGTCCGTCGATACCAAGGAACCAGCTTGGGAAATTGAATCATCCACAATTTTTCGCAAAGCTGACTGTAATAAGTGAGTTGCTGTGTGGTTGGCTTGAATGCGGCGGCGGCCACTATTGTCAATTTTGGCAGTCAAACTATCGCCAACTTTCAGGGTTCCCCGTTCCACAAAGCCGAAATGGACGAAGAAATCCGACTCCTTCTTCACATCATCAACTCTCACCAACAAACCCTCACCATTTTCTCCGCTTTGCAAATAACCTTTATCCCCAAGTTGTCCACCGGATTCTGCATAAAACGGCGTTTGGTTCAACACAACTTGTACCTCGGTTCCCGCCTCTGCTGATTCCACAGCTTCACCGTCAACTAAGATAACTTTGATTTCAGCTAAACTCGACAATTCAGTATAACCGAGAAACTCAGTTTTCTGGATAGTCTCAGCTAACTTATCCAAGGAACCCTGCACTGTCAAATCGATAGTTTGATGAGCATCCTTAGCGCGAGTTTGCTGTTCCTTCATCGCAACTTCAAACCCGTCCAAGTCAACCGTAATTCCCTGTTCTTCCGCAATCTCTTGAGTCAATTCTAAGGGGAAACCGTAGGTATCGTAAAGAGTGAAGGCATCTTGTCCGCTGATTTGTTGGTTGGTTTGCTGTTTTGTGCGATCGACAATTTCCTCCAACAGCTTCTCTCCGCGTTCCAAAGTCTTGAGAAACTGCGCCTCTTCCCTTGCCAATTCCGCCTTAATTTGAGCTTCCCGCGATCGCACATTTGGATAAACTGCTTCCGAAAGGGCGATCGCACTTTGGGCCACCCGCACCGTAAATTCACCCTGAATCCCAATCAGTTGCCCGTGGCGCACCACCCGCCGAATCAACCGACGCAAAATGTAACCGCGGCCCACATTCGACGCGCGAATTTCGTCTGCAATCATGTGTACCACAGCCCGAATATGGTCGCCAATTACTTTCAGCGAAACCTTGACATTTTCATCACTATTGTGGTAATCAATTTCCGCAATTTCCGCCGCCGATTGGACGATCGGAAAAATCAAATCTGTTTCGTAATTGTTCGGGACTTTCTGGAGGATTTGCGCCATCCGTTCCAATCCCATTCCAGTATCAATATTTTGATTTTGCAGCGGTGTTAAATTTCCCTCTGCATCTTTATTGTACTGCATGAAAACCAGGTTATAAAATTCGATAAACCTGCTATCATCTTCGAGGTCAATATTGTCGCCTCTTTCTGGGTGGAAATCGTAATAAATCTCGGAACACGGGCCACACGGGCCTGTCGGGCCAGATTGCCAGAAATTGTCTGCTTCTCCCATGCGTTGAATTCGATCGCCCGGAATGCCAATTTCATCCCGCCAAATCGCAAAAGCCTCGTCATCTTCTCGGAAAACGCTAACAACCAAATTCGACGGTGACAAACCGAAAACTTCCGTGGAAAGTTCCCAAGCCCAGGCGATAGCCTGTTTCTTGAAATAATCCCCAAAACTAAAGTTACCCAACATTTCAAAAAACGTGTGGTGGCGGGCGGTGCGGCCGACGTTTTCGATGTCGTTGGTGCGGATGCACTTTTGCGAAGTGGTGGCGCGCGGTGATTCGGCTGCGCGCTGTCCGAGAAATATTGGCTTGAATTGTAGCATTCCGGCGATCGTCAGCAACACTGTCGGATCTTCGGGCACCAAAGAAGCGCTCGGTAATATTTTATGTCCGCGATCGGCATAAAATTGGAGGAAGGTTTCGCGGATTTCGCTACCGCTGAGAAAGTTAGGAGAAATAGACATGACAAAAACAGTTAAGTATGTAAAGATGTAGCAGCAATAGAACTTAATACAGTTCAGTTAACAGTATTTATTGCCCGGAGATCCCCCTAAATTTTCCTTAAGAAGGGGGACTTTGAGAAAACTCTTGTCCCCCCCTTTGTAGGGGCGGTGCCCCCGTGCCCGCCCTCTTGGCTAGGGGGGATCGGGCTTAGCTGAACCGTATTGCAATAGAACTTACATCTATGTGGATATTCATATCATTATACTTAGTAATGTAAAGACCCATCAAGTTTTGCGAATTGTGCTTTACTCCTCCCAAAGCTCGTGGTAATTTAATAGTAGACACCGAGACGTAAAACACAGGAGGTCGCCATATTTAGAAACAAAGTTCGAGGATATAGGCATGGTGTCTCCGGTCTAGATTCCCAAGAGCAGCCGAAATTAACCGATCGCAACTTGGAATAGTGGCAAAACTGCCGATCGCGCAGTCAAGCCAAACCGCAGTCGAGTCAGACTTATTGTGCTTGCGGAATAAAAGTAAAGCTGCACAAGTTGTAAACCCTAGTAAGAAATTGTTCTCTACCGGAAACACATCTCGTTTGTTAGAAAAAACAAAGCTCTCATATTATTGGGCCTGGTCATTGTCGATCGGGCCCTACGCTTTTTTATAGGGAAAAGGGGGAGAGGGTAACAAGGGGAGAAGGTAAGAAGGGGAGAGGGGGAGCATCTCAATTGTATCAAAAGCCTTTTTTAGAAGTGCGATCGTCCCGCACAGTAGAGCAAAGCGATTTCTAGCAACCAAGCAAGATGCTCGGACTCCTGTGACTCGATCGATCGAGCTTTCGAGTTATCTGTGATACACAACCAGCGATCGCCCCCGCCCGCTTTTTGCCGTGACCCCGGCGCTGTGGTATTAGGCACGGTCAAAGATGCGATATCATTGAAAAGTCAGTACAAAACATTAAAACCTACCTCGCTATCTGGGCGACAGTCTACGATTGAGGAGCTTGCTGCAAGGCAAGGACAGCAAACCCCTACTTTTGGGAGTCTCTTTGCAGCCCCGATGATTGCCTCCAAAAACCTGAATTTCAGGAGATTTTGAGTTAAACTTCTCAAGAAGCTCATCCCCGACGCAGGGGTGGGAGTGTCTAATGGTCAACCTGTGCCAAGTCAAAAAGCCCCTGTATCTGACAAATGTCACCAATCACAGTAAAATTCAGCACCACGTCTTTTGGGCCTGCTTAAACGGTTAGACTAGCAGTTTGACAAAAAATATAGTACAGTTCTTAAACTCACAATTTTTGGAGATTAGAGGTAAAATCATGGCCGAAATAACCAAAGAAGAAATGCGCGAGCGGCTGGGAAATATCGACCAGATTCGCGATATCATTTTCGGGGCGCAGCTTAGAGAATACGACAATCGCTTCGATAAAATAGATTCCGAGATCTCGATGATGCAGCAAGATATGCAGGCTCGGATCGAACAGGTAAAAACAGTTCTGTCCACAGAAATAAGGGCGACAGTTGATTCCTTTGAAAAGAAAGTTAAATCACTCACCTTAAACACGCAAGAAGAAAGCGCCGACCTGCGGCAGCAAATCGATCGCGTTAACCGCAAATTCTCCAGCAGCATAGAAGCCCTCGATGAGGCGATCGACAATCAAACCACTTCGATTCGTGACGAACTATCCCAAAGCAGAGATCGACTCTCCGAAGAAACTCGCACTTTGAAAACACAGGTTTTTGAAGAACTCGATCGGCGCTTTTCCATGCTCAGAGATGTTAAAGTTTCTAGAGACGACATGGCAGAAATTTTGTTTGAGCTCGGCATGAGGCTCAAAGGAACAGAATTTGTGCCAGAACTTAAAGGCGTTGCTGATAATAAGTTAAATAACGAATTTCTGTTGCCGGAGCGCCACCATCACGGATAATAACGCATGGCTTTACCGAAAGAAAATCCAGCCGATGAACATCAGCTAGAGGGTTTTGTTTCTCAACCTGACGAGTCCGCTGCCCATGCAGCAACCCAGCTAGAACCCTTGCTGAATCTGTTAGTCGATCTCAAAATTATTGCTGGTTCAAAACAGCAAAATCCAGAGCCCGAAGGTGACAGCAGCAATAACAATCAAGCTGGGGCCCTCGGCGGGTTGATGGATTTGTTAGGTATTTCTTCAGCAGAGCCAGAGGAAATTGCAGCCGTCCTGCCGCCAGAAACAGGTTCTCGCCCACCGGAGTTTACTGATTCCCCGGCGGTTGCACGCGAACCCAAAAGTAGGCTCTTCCCTACTCAAAAACTCAACAGTTCTGAACTGGAAAGAAACTATTCCTCAGCTAAAACTATCAATGTTTCCGCAGATGTTTCGGATGTTGAGCAAGAATTGCAACCGATATCAGAAGCATCGCCTGACTTGACAATTTCAGATTCTCCCCAGTACGTACAGGCGGAAAAATCCCAGGATTTTGACACCGCTCTAGAGGATTTGACCGCTCCCCAAACTCTGGCACCACCAGGATCAACTTTGCCGAATTCCGCAGTTCCCACACTTCCCCAGGCGTCAGAAAAAATATATTTAGATGCGGTGGTTGCTTCGGTTCAATCGATGCCAAACTTGTTAGAACAGCCGACACACATATCCCAGCGAGCAGAAATATTAGGCGAAATTAAACAGGACTTAAATGAAGCCGACAACGCGATGGAAAGGCTGCAAAATCTGATTTTTGGATCGCAAATGTCGGATATCGAGCAAGTGAAAAATCTCCTAGCAGAAACCGATTTGCCGGGGGTGTGTAATCTGCTGGCAAGCATCGACTCTAAATTAGGAAAACTGGAACACCAAATCTACGATCCCCAAGAGCTGATCGCCCTGATGCTGCCTTGGATAGCAGAAATTCTCAGCCGCAAAATTGCCGATTCCAGAGAAGAAGTTGTCAAGGCGATTGTGCCCATTATTGACGAAGTGATTAGGGCAAAAACTGTGGAAAATAAGTCGGCAATGAGTTCGGCAATCGCTGAATTGCTGCCCGACGCCCTTGCTCAACAAATAGTCAATTCTCCGGAGGATATTGCGAAGGCGATCGCCCCAGAAATCGGTCTGGCCATTAAAGAGCAAATTCGCCTCGATCAAGAGTCGATCGCCCAAGCCCTCGCCCCGGAAATGGGCAAAGCGATTACAGCCCAAATATCCCTCGAACGCGACTCGATGGTGGATGCTCTCTATCCGGTAATTGGCAGTACGATCGCTAAATACATGGCAGAAGCTATTAAAACCATCAACGAAAAAGTGTCAAACAGCTTAAGCATGGAAGGAGTTGGGCGCAAAATTCGCTCCCAAGTACAAGGAGTCTCCGAAGCCGAATTAATTCTCAAAGAATCAATACCTTTTACCGTCCAAGCAGCCTTCTTAATTCACAAAGCATCAGGCTTGGTAATTTCCGAAGTTCAAAACTCAGAAACCTACCAGTTAGAATCAGAAATGGTAGCAGGAATGCTGACAGCTATTCGCAGTTTTGTGAACGAGTGCATCGTTCGGCCCGGAGAAATTTCCGAACTAAATCAAATTGAGTACGGCGACTCAAAAATTATGTTAGAAGTAGCGGGATACTGCTACATGGCAGTCGTAATTAAAGGACAACCGCCACAGTCGTTCATCACCAAACTGCGGAAAACAGTTAGTAATCTCATTCTTAATTACGCTAAATTAATTCACGATTTTAACGGCGATCCCGGTACTATACCCGACTCGCTGCACCCATTTATCAAAACTT
>JAYUGZ010000356.1:0-4654 GCA_043767465.1 Cyanobacteriota bacterium | reverse complement strand
AGGGATAGTTATGGCAGTCGTAACACTCTATCACGGTACAGATATTGAGAGTGCATTGGATATTCTGAATAACGGGTTAAACGGATCTCGCTTGCTAGATTTGCAAACTCAGCCAGTACAATTAGGGATCGGTTGGTATGCTGCATTCGATCCAGAAGTGGCTTGGTTCTTTGCTACCCTAGCACTCCCGTTTAGAGGCATTAGGCTGCACAGTTATTGAAATGTCTTTGCCTGTGGTAGAATTAAACTATCTGTTGGATAAAGGAGAAGCTAGAATTGAACCAATTGCCAATGTGATGTTCTCTGCACAGCAAATATGGTTTTCAATTAATGCTTTTGAATTTCTAAATGAAAAAGCTAATTTTCAACCTTACGAAGAAGGATAAATGAACAAAAAATACACTTTGAACGATTTAATAATTCGTTCTACCAATCGCAAAACTACAGATAATGACATTACGGCACATACTCATACTGTGTTGTTCGATCGCCCGCTTACACTTGAAGAACAGCAACAATTTACACAAATATTAAAGATTGTTGGCGCAACCGTTGATTCATCACAAAATTTAGATAATAACTTTTTAGCTAAGCCTAACGTGACATTTATTGCTCCTAACCTAGCACATTACACAGTGAATCAGGGAATTTTGGCAGGTTCGCGGAAAGATGAGCTTTTTGCTAGGTTAGCTGTATTCAGTCAAGAGGTTGTTGGCATTGCTGAACATGATGGCAATCCTGTCTTTAGCAAACTAGGAAAGTTAAAGCAACTGCAAGAGTGGGCGCAGTCACAGATTGACAATACTACCACACCCGAAGTTAGATTAGATATGGCAATTACAGTGTTGCAGTTAATTGATGAAGTTGCAAGGTTGCAAAACAAAATCAAGGAATTAGAAAGTAAATCGCAAACTGCGTAATGTTGTAAAAAACTAGATAGAAAAATCATGAAAGCCTACGAGTTTCCAGCAAGAGTCACAGATGAAGGGAAAATCGAATTTCCCGATACCTTCTTAAAATACTTGGTAGCTAACCAAGAAGTCAGAGTTATTGTTCTGGTGAAAGAGCCAACTGACACTGAAGAGGAAAATGCTGCTTGGCATCGTCTTGCTGCTGAGCAATTATTGGCAGGCTACAGCGAGGAAGATGCTATCTACGATAATATTTGAAATATGCCAAATTATCAATCAGGAGAAGTTCTCTTACTGGCGCTACCTTTTGCTGATGTAACAACATTAAAACTCCGTCCTGTGCTGGTAATTTTGGATACAGGAGATGAAGATATTGTTGTTGCACGAGTGACAAGTCAAATAACTAGGACTGTTTTTGATGTTGAGATTGTAGAATGGGAGCAGGCAGGTTTGCTCCGGTTGTCAGTGGTTAGGCTGCATAAGGTGAACACAATAGAAAAGCGTTTGGTCAATCGTCGATTGGGAATTTTAACCCCTAGCGACTGGACACAAGTTAGAGAAAAAATACAACAAATCTGGTCTTCTATTTGATGGTTTAAAAAACATTAATTTTCCTATTTTTGACGTGATTTTTTACTAAAACATGAGCAAGTCAAAAATTATAAAAAATATTTTTTTAAATGAACTAAAGGATATCATTCGAGGTGCATCGGGGAGATTTTTATTCGGGATTATCCTGCTTTATACAATCGAGGTTTGGTGGATTGGTTCGTTTACCAAACCACCTCAAATGTAGGCCCGATCGCCAATCGCCACTTTATCTACCGCTTCACAATACTGTGTTCCCACTTCCAAACACAGCTAGAAATCAAATTCGTGCAGACATGAGCCGTAATTGGCACTAACAAATTGCCAGTCGCTAACACACTGTAACCCAGCAGGAAACCCACAGCCGTCGCCCAAACAGCATAAGGCCACTGATCCATGCCTCCCAAGTGTAGAATGCCGAAGGAAAAACTCGATAAAACTAAACCGGTCAGATTTAATCCCAAAGCAGACAGCATCACGCCTCGAAATAGCAATTCTTCGCTAAGTCCCGGCAGCAGTCCCAGCCAAATTAAATCGGGCCAAAATAGGGGTTTGAGGACTACTTCTAAATAAATGTCAGCACTCCGGCGATAACCTGGCCAAAGGCGATAAACGATCGCACTACCGCCTGTAATTGCCAGTCCGATCGCCAATCCTTTGAACAAATCCATGACGATCAATTTCACGGGTAAAAGCGATACCGATCCAAATATCAACCACAATTTAGCTACCGCCAGCAACATAATTGCTGTCACGCCCATTGCTACTAAAACCTGAGTGCGCGTCAACGGTTCAATTTCGGGATTTTCGGGAAGTTTTTCTGGCACTTAATCAATTTTAGATTTTAGGTTTTAGATTTTAGATTCGTTTAGTAGATTCAGACAAACACCGCAGGGAGGAGATGTCTGCACCCAAAGAAGCTGGACTAATGCCGGCTCGTAAAGCGACCAATACGCCGATCGCCTCTAAATATGAGTTTACCTGCAAAGCTTTGATTCCGAGTTTTTCTGGGGAAGCTTGCATCTGGGTTTTGTTGTCACCCACAGCAATAATTTGTACTGTCGATCGCCCGCTCAAACTCAGAATAGCACTGCCGCCGCACGCTGTGGCGGGTATTACCACCGCATCGACTCGATCGGCAGTAATTGATAATTGGCTGTGTTCCTGGGCTTTCTGGGTTGTAAACTGGGGAGCTTTGCTGAGGCCGGCGAGCACGCAAGGTAAGAAAGTATAGCCTAGTTCCTCGGCAGCCGATCGCGGGGACAGGTGCGGATCGAGGGGAAGCGCAGACAGGGCGGGGGCGTGGGCGCAGGGAATTTTAAATGTTTTGACAATCAGGTGACTGATGACTGCTTCGGCGCCTGCGAGGGGATCGACTCCTTTACCGCGGCGGTAGTTTTCCAGGGCGACGCTACCTTCATCGTCGGGAAATCTGGCGACAACTGCGATCGCCTGGACTTTTGCTTGTGCGATCAATTTGTCGGCGGCACGTAGTAAACTGTCGGGATTGCCGATCGTCCCCCAGGATGCCCCGGATTCTGAAGTACGTAATTCTACTTGCAAAGGGCGATCGGTCAAAATACAATCAGTTATGTTCAAACCTAATGTGGCTCTAGCAGCATCAACGGCTTGCAAGTGTCGCAATTGTAACTCCGGTTCGATCGCACAATCCATGATTAAGCCGATGCGATTTTGATGTACCGGTTGCAGGCCCCAGCATCCGGCGGCAAATTTGTCAAGGGCGTAACCTTCGACGTAGAGGGCGTTTGGTATTGGCCAATAAAGTTGAGCACCGTTGAGGACGTTGGGGTGAGTAATCAGGGTGTCTGAGATTTGGGCGATCGCCCTCGCCACGGGCAGCGCATCGCCTGCAAAGCCCCCGATCGAGGCTCCAACGCCTGTGGGGACTATCAAAACCACTGTCAAAGGGCGGGGGTTCATGCTGCGGCGGGGGATGCTTCCACGAGCACGTAGCCTTCTACCAGGGCTTTTTGGCGATCGACATCCACGTCTGTGACAGCCCAGCGCAGGGGTTCGCCGTGCTTTTGCAGTTCAATTTCAATGGCTGAGTGCAGTTGTTCGGCGGTGTCGCAGAGGTCAACTTCTGTGGAAATGAAATGGGTGGTCATCTTGTGATCCATAATGGTTTTACCGCGATCGGTCTTTCCGTCAATTTTAGTCTATTTCTAGGATTTGCCGAATTGGCGATTGTAAACGATGTCTTCTTTTTCGGTTTCTATCTTCAAGTGCGATCGGGGAAAAGAAACGCACAGCAATACATAACCTTCTGCCTGAAGTTCGGGACTAACGCCCATGCAATCAACTTGCTTAACTTGACCCTCAATAACTTTAGCAGCGCAAGTAGTACAAACTCCCGAATTGCAAGAGCTCGGCAAATCAATGCCAGCGGCGAGCGCAGTTTGCAGAATTGGTTGATCTTCCGCCACTTCTAGGGTATGGGTGCTGCCTTTGTGGATCAATTCAACAGTGTAAGTTTGAGACATATTTCGATTATTGGTTTTAATTCCCAATTGGAATTTACGGTAGATTTGCAAACAAAGCAATCAGTATTTTACCGCTGTTGGTGATTCTGTGCAAGTTGACAACTACATTGGTTCTTGCTAATAATTTTCATTAATTGGCTAGATTTGCGATCGCGTCCCGCCCTCGCCCGTGCTACGGCATTTTGTCAAGCATTTCTTCACAAATTATCACCAACAGTACGGGCGAACTATGCCAGAAACCACTTATACGTCACTACGCTTGCGTTAACGATTGGCGTTGCTGAATCAAGGTATGGATGCCCTGGGAATGGGGATATCATCAAATTTTAAGTAATGTATTAATAACTTAATAGAATGCTTGAGCATTTCCTCACATTTAGAATAACCAAGAGTTTGGCGATGTAGCCTAGCTAGATCATGTCTTAGTCTTGTATTTTCCCCTTCTAAGGAGTGTCATATAAGTCTTACTAACAATCTGATCTCCATCAGGAATAAACATCGGATATACAGACCATCCATCTGTTACATAAAAGTAGCATTTCCCTTCACTTACTTTGTCCCATAATGGTTCAAATGTCTTAGCGCTATGATCCCCTAATACCCATCCTAAAATTCCTGGCTTAAAGTGGTCAACTGCTGTCCACAGCCAGA
>JAYUGZ010000355.1:0-1823 GCA_043767465.1 Cyanobacteriota bacterium | reverse complement strand
AAGCCAAAGCAGCAAGTGAAGCCGCCAAACCAAACATATTTCTGTAGCCAACTTGTTCAGCCACAAAGCCCAAAGTCGGACCCGCCAGCGCAATTCCCAAATCAAATCCGCCAATACAAAGCGAAAACAATCGGCCCCTTTCTTGAGGTTCGCACCTGTCCGACATCAGCGTTACCATCATCGGCATAACCGTACCGCCGGCAGTACCTTCAACCAAAGCTGCGATTAAAAAAGCATCGCTGCTGTTAGCAAAATACAACAGTAACATAGACACGGCGTAACAGATTAAGCCGCCAGAAATAAACAAGCCGCGGCCGTATTTGTCCGAAGCCCGTCCCGTAACTAAGCGCATACTAAAACTGGCGATTGCCGCAGTAGAATAAAATAATCCCGGATTCAAATCAGCCTTGGTTTCTTGGATAAACAAAGGCATAAAAGTGCTCAGAGTTCCGAATACCAAACCAACCAGCAATAATACTAAAGCCGGAATCCGCACTCTAGGATTCCACAGCATTTCCCAGTATTTCTGGCTATTTTTGTCCTCAGATAGCGAGTCAGACTCTGTTGAGTTGGAAAAATTTGGTTCGGCAATTTTGCCGACAAAAAATACACCCATTGCTGCGAAAGCGGCCGACATCGCAAACAAAGCAGTATAACCAACCCCAGCTTGCACAAATCCGCCCATAGCCGGGCCAAATGCCAAACCGATAGGAGCTACCAAGCTCATGTAACCGATTAATTCACCTCGCTTTTGGGGCGGCGAAAAATCTGTTACCAAAGCGCTGTAAGCTGTGGTAAAAGCGGCGATGCTAATGCCGTGAAAAGCGCGAAGCAGTAACAGTAAAGGGACAGATGTAGCGAACACGTAGCCGATGGGGGCGATCGCAGCCACTGACACACCTAGAAGTAAAACTTGTTTTCGCCCCGTGCGATCGGCTATTTTACCCAACTGCGGCCTCGACAGCAAAAGCCCGATCGCAAATGCACCCATCACAAAGCCAATTTGCTGTTTTGTGCCGCCCACAGATTGAACGTACAGCGGCAAAGTTGGCAGTAGCGAAGCCAAACTCGACCAGAATAGCAGCCCTGCGGTGAATAAAGTCAGCAAGCTGCGTTTGCGTTGAGGTTCGATGTCGCTAAAAATATTCAAGATGCAAATTCCGTTTAAACCTTCTGAGTCCACTCAACCTAACGTCGAGTGTATCTATACCATTGTGTTACAATTGCCTAATATTTGCAACCCAAAAAGTTGATATTGGACTCACAGTCAACAGTCAACCGTGAACAGTCAACCGTGAACAGTCAACCGCCAACAGTCACCATTCTTACCAATCAACCTCGGCCCTTTCCTCCACCACGCGGTGATAAACCCATTCAGTTTCCATCGCCAACTTCGGCCAACTAAATCGGCGTTCCAAATCCTCATAAGCATTGTCAACCAACCATCGCCCGTAACCCGGATTTTTCAGAACTTCCAAAATCCCCCAAGCCAAAGAATCCCGATTGTTTGCCTTAGTAACAACACCAGTTTTAGTGTGCTGTACCACTTCGGCAAGTCCGCCCGCATCCGAAACTACCACCGGCACTCGCGCCGCAAAACTTTCTAACGCTACAATCCCAAAAGGTTCGTAAAGACTGGGGAAAACCGCGCAGTCAGCTACCGTCTGGAATTTGTCGAGATGTTCTTCAAACATGAAGCCTGTAAAATAACACTTGTTCCAAATTCCTAAGTTCCAAGCTAAAAGTTTGAGATGGTCTGTATTGCCACCGCCAACAATTACTATTTTGGCTTTTCCCCCCATTTCCCAAATTACTTTAGGTGC
>JAYUGZ010000354.1:0-1824 GCA_043767465.1 Cyanobacteriota bacterium | reverse complement strand
CAGAAAAAAGTCGAAACCTACTATTACGACATCCGCAAACAGGTGTTTGAATACGACGAAGTGATGAACAATCAGCGTCGAGCCATCTATGCGGAACGCCGCCGAGTCTTGGAAGGTTTGGATTCTAAGGAACAGGTGATTAAGTATGCCGAACAGACGATGGACGACATCGTGGGAGCATACATCAATCCCGATTTACCTTCGGAAGAATGGGAACTCGACAAACTTGTCAGCAAGGTGAAGGAATTTGTTTATCTGCTGGCTGACATGACACCGGATCAGCTAGAAGATTTGTCCGTCGAGGAAACTAAAACATTCCTGCACGAACAAGTGCGCAACGCTTACGACATGAAAGAAGCGGAAGTTAACGCAATCCGAGCCGAATTGATGCGCGATGCGGAACGGTTCTTTATTTTGCAGCAAATTGATACTTTGTGGCGGGAACACTTGCAACAAATGGATGCTTTGCGCGAGTCTGTCGGGCTTCGCGGTTACGGACAAAAAGACCCGTTAATCGAGTACAAAACTGAAGGTTACGAGCTGTTTTTGGACATGATGACGGATATCCGCCGGAATGTGGTTTATTCCCTGTTCCAGTTCCAGCCGCAGCCGGCAATGCAAGTTTCACCGGAGATGGTTTGAAAATAGTTAATTGTTGACGGTTGATAGTTAACTGTTAACTGGTTCCCAGCCATAGTCTGGGAACCAGTTTAAATTTTACAAAACTCGTGTCATGAAAGAAGAATAATCATAAAAAAATACAGAGATTCCCATTGAAGTATTGTATGACCTGGAACTATGCCAACTATTTTACGAATAGGCCCTTACCCATTAGTGTCAACTTAAGACTAAAAACCTTGATAAATCTCGCTTTTACCTAAGTCTAGATCCCCCTAAATCCCCCTTAAAAAGGGGGACTTTGAGAAGATTCTTGTTCCCCCCTTTGTAGGGGCGGTGCCCCCGTGCCCGCCCTCTTAGTTAGGGGGGATCTAGGCCTAATCGTCAAACACCAGTCTGTGACTAACTTTGACCTTAAGTTGACACAAATGGCCCTTACCGACTTTACTTTTATAGCCATGAACCAAATGAACCACCTCATGTTCATATTGACAGAGACAAATCATCGGTTAAATTTTGGTTGGAACCAGTCAGTTTAGGAAACAACCTCGGTTTTAGTGCTAAAGAACTTCGTAAAATACATTCGGTAGTACAAGAAAATCAACAAACGCTTTTGGAGGCTTGGTATGGGTATTTTGGCGATTCGAGCGGACGAGAGAGTTAAGCACATTCATTTTACAGAAGAAACCATTAGTGTTGATTTGATGGATGGACGAATCATTACCGTACCTTTAATTTGGTATCCAAGATTGTTTAATGCAACGCCCGATCAAAGGGAAAAATGGGAAGTATGTGGAGGAGGCTATGGCATTCACTGGGAAGAAATTGATGAAGACCTCAGTACAGAAGGAATGCTGCGAGGCGCACCGGCTCCGAGACCTAAAATTAGTCATTAATTGCGATCGCTACTTCACTTCTAAGCTTTGAGATTAAGCCCAATCTTCTTGATCGCTTTTTTGTTTCCTGTAAACTTCACCTTTGGCGTGAATTTTTCGGGTTTGTTCGTAAAGTGTTTCTTCGGTATGATTCCATTGTTGCAGGACTTTTTTTAAGTCTGCTTGAATATCTCTAGCGCCGGGAAAGCCTCGGTATCGAATGATTAATCTTGCTAATTCTGATAAATTGTGGTCGGTTGTTTCTCCGGCTAATAAAGTATCGACTGTAGTGCGATCGCGCCGATATTGCGGATGCTGCTGATCTTGAGTT
>JAYUGZ010000353.1:0-11663 GCA_043767465.1 Cyanobacteriota bacterium | reverse complement strand
TTAGGACAATGGGGAATCTCTATTGTCATATCACACTATGGTAAACACTTCTCTCTAATAGTAACTTACTCGATCCTTTCCTTCAGGGCACTACCGAAGATTGGACAGCAATGAGCAAATTTCAGTTATTCGATGCAGTGAGTTTAACCGAAGCAATCGCCCTCGCTGATGGCGAGATTGCACCGCCAGAAACAGCCGGGGCGATTGTTGAGGTATTCAAAAACGGTGAAGCCTATTTAGTCGAGTTATTTGGCGGATGGGTGAAAGCAGAAGTTGGCGGAGATTTTGTTCCTGCAACCCAGGATCAGCCAGAATCATTTATGGAAACGATAGGTGTTGAAACAGTTTATCCGCATCAGTTGCAATTACTAAAATCTGCTAGCGAAATGATGGGACTTCGAGAGCGTTTACAGTCAGTTTTGGATGATTTATCTGAAGATTTAGTGGCTGAAGTCTGCGACTTTGCCGAGTTTTTGCAGGAAAAACAGCAAAAAGTGCGATATTAGGTAGCTGCCTCACAAATTTTCTCTACCTTTTTGTTGCTAATGTCGATCGGGTTTGTTTCTTGAATTCGCCATTTAGCATAGGCGATAACTTCTTTAAAGTCGGCTTCTTCAAGTTCTGGATAAGTTTGGCGTATTTCTGCTGTCGAACGAGATGCCATCATTGAGATGATAGTTTCAACAGTTATGGGTAGGTGGCGAATACAAGGTTTTCCCGCCATGAATTCTGAATCGGAGGTAATTCTAGTAAATGGCTGGATATCTTCTTTGCTACTCGTTTCAATTTCATTGTCGAGAATTACCATTCCAACTCCCGGTATATAGCGCACGGGTTGACCAAGTTTCATCGGATCTACATCTCCCCAATCATAGGGGGGAATTTCATTATCGACGAAGTAAAGTTGGCGCCAAGGTGATTTTGCCAATGCTTCTTCGGAAATGTCAGGAAAAAACATGAGCACTTCTCCGATGCCGACTGGAAAACCATTGAGTTTGCTCAAGCCATCTATAATAGCGGCTAAGACGGATAAGTCTAGGTGGCTGAGGTTTTCGGCTTTTTCGATCAGTTGGTATACGGTTTCAGGATTGAGTGTTTCGCCCACAGCTTCGACTAAGTTTTCGGGGGTGAAACCTCTACATTTCAAGTATTCGGCTAGTTGTAAGCGAATTGTACTCATGGGTTTAGTTGAGAAAGATTTTAGGGTGAAGTGCGATCGCCTTTTACCATTGTCCTATTTTTTGGATGGGAAGGGCGATCGCACTTTTTACCAGATTCCTAGCTTTTGGGCTGATTCGCGATCCAAGGAGTCGGCTGCGGACTAAATAGACGTTATTTTTCCGAAGTCACTTCCGTTATTTTTTCGGAAAAAACGGCTAAAACCCTTATGAAATTGTAAAACTGCCCTGCGCTAAGGGGCTAAATGTCCAAATTAGCTTCCGCTATTTTCCGAAACTGACTCCCTTATTTTGAAGCAAGCAGCGATCCACTCCTCACCTAGTGCGTAACTGCGGACTCTTGTCCCAGAACCAGCCAAAACCGGATGGATCAAAGAACCTTCAGTCCACTCTTGCAGCCATTCGCGAGCCGTCTTGTCCGAAACCCCAAACCATGATGCAACATCTAAAACGCTAATCACAAAGGGGTTTTTGACTCCATCCAAAACCCTTGCCAAAAGTCGGGTGAGGAGCTGTTGAGAGCGACGTGGTAGTTCTTCCCAAGGTGGTGCATCAGCAGCAGCGCCTTGATAGAGAGATTTGGCTTTGAGTTGTAGTTCATGGGCTGCACGGGCCATCGTCTCCACGAAGTAAAGCAGCCAGGGTGTGTGATCGGGATCGTGGCGGCCTTCGTAGAAGTTCACAGGCAGCCCCATCTGCAAAGAACGGTAATAGCGATCGCGATCGGCATTAAAATACTCATCAAACGAGAAAAACCCCCGCATTCGGTACCCGGAACGCCATAGTTCAGCAGTAGCCAACAGTCGCCCCGTCCGACCGTTCCCGTCGTTAAATGGGTGGATACTGAGAAAGCGGTGCGTGAGGATAGCGGCACGGATAGGGGCTGACAATTCCGCTGTGGCTGTTGAAGATAGCCAATCGACTAATTCCCCCATCAGCACAGGTACATCCCCCGGTTCAGGTGGCCCATAATCGATCGCCCGCGTGAGTGTATCCACCACAGGGCATTCTGTAATGCGATACTCGCTTTTACTACCCCGCCGTCCGCGACCGCGCACGATCACAATCCGGTGTAGTTCTTGGATAAATGCTTCTGTAATGGGGATTTGTGCTTCGGCAAATTCCTCAACGCGGTCAAGAGCGCGCCAATAGTTGCGGACTTCCTGCTCAGCATCACTTCCCGTGCGATCGCTCCTCGCTATTGCCCGTCGCACCGCCGCTTCATCCAAAGGATTACCCTCAATTTGAGTCGAGCTGCGCGTACTTCTTTGCAAGGCATCGTGGCGCAGGCGTAGAGTCGTATCAGGTGGGAGCGGTAACACCTCGATGACAGCACGCGCACCCTCTATGACTCCCAAATGCCTCACCAGATATTGATTGTATGAAAAGCGGGGAATAAAACTCATAGACTAATATAATGTGCGATCGCCCTTTACCATTGTCCTATTTTTTGGATGGCCAGGGCGATCGATCTTTTTACCAGCTTCCTAGCCTTTGGGCTGCATATTCGCGATCGTGACAGTCTGCGTTTGAGGAACCATCATTATCCCAGTAATTTTGCTGCCAATCATGTTCGCGCCTCAAGTCATCTATTTCTTGTTGCTGTTGAAAGACTTTTTCCTCAAAAGATTTAATAGTGTGATCCTTTGCTGCATTTTCCTCAAGCAGAGTGCGGTTCACCTCCACCAAAGCAGAGAGGGCAGCAGAGAGGGCGATCGTGGCCCCCTGAAAGTAGGCAAACAATTGTCCGTCTTGTGGGTTACTGTTGTGGAACATATATTTCAAAGTAGTTGGGTGTACTTGTGTTGGTCTGAAGTTAAGAGGTCAAACCAACTGAGCTACCTAGCTAAAGCGAGGGCACTGTCTGAATTGGTAGTTCAGACGGCCCTTTTCCGTTTTTACTCGCTGGGTATCCTCATCAATAATTATAGATCATTCGTTAAGACTTGTAGCTAGCATGACTTGACATTTATTCGACCATGCGCTATCCTGTTAACAGGAACAGCAAACTGGTTGCCCTACTCTGGGCAAACAGCTCTCCCTATCAGGGATTGAAATATGCTTGCTACAAGTCAAGTTTGCTATTCCAAACCCTCCTATTTAAACTCTCTGTTTTTTGGGAGGGTAACTCCCTATCAGGGATTCAAATCTAATTGAGTTTTTACTGTCAAAGTCCTGTTGACTGTGACAGTGAATTTGCGAAGCGAGCGAAATAGATTTTTTGGCTCAGGATGGTAGAGAGCCGATCGCCACAACATCAATATTTCCAGCAGAAAAAGCCGGCTGAATAAACTCCTCCTTCTCCTCGGCTGTGATGAAACCCTTATCCACCGCTAGCTGCATCACTTCCGTCAAAAATCCTCTGAGGGCATCTAATACTTGAGCGCGATCGCACTCAAACTGCTTTTCCCAGCACGAAGTCCCAAACTTAATCCAAGTGCAGTTAATCTTATTGTCGATCGGTAGCAACATAATAGTGAACCAACTCTCACCAAAGTCTATTTCTATTGGTTTACCTTGCGATAGCTTCGCAATTTCCTCTGGAAAGTTACTTTCAATCATCATACAAATATCGGGATCTAAAAATACCTCTTTTTGAGCATCACCTATTTCTATCAAAACTTTATGGTTGTGTTCAAAGCAGAAACATCGCCATCCCATTTCAAAATGAGAAAGCTCTCCTAATGGATCTTCGGGAGGATCTGCCCACTCTTCTAAGAAACGCTCTCCTAATTTAAAATTAAATTTTTGACTGCTATTCATGGCTGCTACTCCTATTTAATTGCCGCAGACTGACACCATCAACTATAGGATAACCGCTATTGAGAGTTCCATCAAAATTTCTTTGGATAAAAGCGCGAGTGACATTTTCAGTTATCCTGCGATCGGGATGGTAAACTTTACCTATAGGACGATGAAAATCAATAATGTATTCTCCTCGATATTTCGGTACTAATTGCTCAGCCATTATCCAGTCCTCTGCATTTAGCCATTGTCCTTGGTCATCGTTAGTGCTTGCGGCTCTTCCGATCAATCTGTTGGCTGTAAGTTTGGGGCCGTGATGGCGAGCAATATGATCGTAGGCTTTCATTGATTTAGGATTGTTCCATTGCGGTTCGGTTCCCCTACCTGTCCATACACAACCGCTGCCAACTTCTCTGCTTGAATCTATTATATACTGTTGGACAATTTCTGCCACTTCTCTAGGTTTTTTATTTGTACAACAGATATGATATCAAACAAGTGGTAAGTTGAGTCGTTGAGTCTCGCTATCACGGGCCCAACCTACTGATTAATAATTACGGTGTGCGATTGGGATACTTAGCGTGCAAGGAATTGATTTTGGCTATTACATCCGCCCAAAACACCGATCCATCATCGCCTACTGGCCGATCGCCACAGCATCGATATTTCCCGCAGAAAAAGCCGGACTAATAAACTCCTGCTTCTCCTCGGCTGTGATGAAACCCTTGTCTACCGATAGCTGCATCACTTCAGTCAGAAAACCTCTGAGGGTATTTAATACTTGAGCGCAATCGATGGTGTTTTCTTACATTTTAAGGCTTAATTAATTAATTCCTCTTTTAATTCATCAGCAGCTTTTAAGCTAGGTAAAGATTGAGGTGGCTCAGGAAATTATCGTTGTTACTCTGCAATCAAGTTCCGAGATTTGCTCATCAAAAACCAGCGATTTTTCAATTTTTATAATTTTAGTTTGAGGCGAATTTTGTTCAAAGCTTTAGGGTGCAGGGAGAACACCGCTGCTAGCGTGCAGTTGCACCTTTACATATTGTGATAATTATTCAGCCTAAAATTCAAATATTGCGATCGCGATTCAAGATCTCCTCTACGGATGTGGAAAACCCGCTTTTTAGAAAATCGCCCAAATTATCGAAAAATTTCCGGATCAAAAATATTGATGATGAAACTATTCCTAGAGTGACAGATAACTCTAGCCTTTCTCCAAAAGGTTAGCGGATGAATATTGACCTAAAAAGCTTGATAATCCAGGGTTTCAGGGTAGATTGCCGAGCTGAAAACAGCTAGCTAAAAAAGCCCGACCCTCTGGTTTTCAGTCACTTATAATCCTTAATTACTATCAAAAGACAAGCTATGGCTACTCCATTCTCGGGTTCTTTGGGTCAAACCACTAATTTCACCAGCGTCAATGACCTAATCACAAAATGGCCGACTGCTGCCCAGAATCAAGGTATTAAACTATCTGGGATAGCTTTTGATGGCGTGGAAACAGATTACCTTAATCCTACTGCGATCGCCAACCTCACCTTACCAACGAATGAAAATCCTAAAAGCTGGTTGAGTTATGGCAGTAGCCCTGGTATTGGTGTCCCATCCTCCTATGATGGTTGGTTCACCGACACCACTAAAATTCGGGCGGAAATCAACTATAACCCCAACACCAATCAATCTCAGGCGCTGAAGCTGAAATGGGCAGATAACCAAGACATTACTAGCGCCACGATCGACCTCAGTGCATTGAGTCCCAAAGCCAGCCTAGGAATCGGCGATCAAGGTAATGAAGTTGGTTTGCTGCAAATCTTCAATAACGGGGTTTTGGTACCGACGAGCAATTTTACGATCGCTCGCCTCAACGCTCCGAGCGCTGCAAAACCGATTACTCTGGGTTCAGATGGAGTGACTTTCATTGGCGATCGCACCGACGGCAGTTTCCAATTCAAGATAGACGCAAAGCCTCTGAGCAACATTACTTTCGACGAACTGCGGTTCTCCACCAAAGCCTACGATCTCCCCACCGCAGCCTACGTCGCAGCCCCCTTCAAAGACGATAGTTCCGACTACCTGGTGCGGAACATTCAATATCAAGGGACTGAAGATCCGGTTAGCCTTCAGTTTAGTGCCCCAACCTTCAGCGTCAACGAAAACGGGACGCCTGTTGCAGCCGTGACAGTCACTCGCACCGGTAGCAGCGCCGGCACCGCCTCAGCTACGGTGAACCTGACTAATGGAACTGCTACAGCCCCTGCTGACTACAACAATACTGCCATCCCTGTCAATTTTGCCAATGGGGACACGGCACCTAAAATTATCACCATTCCCATTGTCGATGACACCTTGGTGGAGGGTAACGAAACCGTTAACTTAAGCTTGACCAACCCCACCGGCACCAGCCGTGTCACCTTGGGAACCCAAAGTACCGCCACTTTGAACATCGTAGATAATGACACTCCCCCTGTCGGCACCCTGCAATTTGGTGCCCCCACCTTTAGCGTCAACGAAAATGGAACGGCCGTTGCAGCCGTAACGGTGACGCGCACAGGTGGCAGCGCTGGCGCAGTCTCAGCCACAGTGAACTTGACCAATGGTACTGCGATCGCCCCTGGTGATTACAACAATAGTCCCATCCTGGTCAATTTTGCCGCTGGGGACACTGCACCCAAAACAGTCACCATTCCCATTGTCGATGACACTTTGGTCGAAGGTAACGAAACTGTCAACTTAACTTTGGCCAGCCCTACAGGTGGTGCAACGATTGGGACGCAAGGTAGTGCCACTTTGAACATCATAGACAATGACACTCTCCCTCCCAGCAGCCTGCAATTTAGTGCTCCTACCTTCAGGATCAACGAAAATGGAACGCCCGTTGCAGCCGTAACAGTCACTCGCACTGGCAGTAATATCGGTGCAGTCTCAGCCACCGTCAGCTTAACCGATGGTACTGCTACAGCCCCTGCTGACTACGCCAATACTCCCATCCTTGTCAATTTTGCCGCTGGCGATTCTGCACCCAAAACGGTCAATATTCCGATCGTCAACGATACTTTGTTCGAGGGTAACGAAACTGTCAATTTAAGTTTGATTAACCCGACAGGCAATGCCACGATTGGAACCCAAAGTACCGCCATTACAACCATCGTAGACAATGACAGCAGCCTGCAATTTAGTTCCCCCATCTTTAGCGTCAACGAAGATGGAACGCCCGTTGCAGCCGTGACAGTCACTCGCACTGGTATAACCTCTGGTGCAGTCTCAGCCACCGTCAGCTTGGCCGATGGTACTGCGACAGCCCCTGCTGACTACAACAATGCTCCGATCATTGTTAATTTTGCCCCTGGCGATTCTGCACCCAAGACGGTCAATATTCCGATCGTCAACGACACTTTAGTAGAGCCTACCGAAACTGTCAACTTAACTTTGGGCAGCCCGACAGGCAATGCTTCGATTGGAACCCAAAGTACCGCCACTTTCGACATCATAGACAATGACAGCACCCTGCAATTTAGTGCCCCTACCTTCAGGATCAACGAAAATGGAACGGCGGTTGCAGCCGTGAGAGTCACTCGCACTGGCAGTAGTACCGGTGCAGTTTCAGCTACCGTGAACTTAGCGAATGGAACTGCTACAGCCCCTGCTGACTACACCGGTACTCCCATCCTTGTCAATTTTGCCAGTGGGGATTCTGCACCCAAGACGGTCACCATTCCCATTATCGATGACACTTTGGTGGAGGGTAACGAAACTATCAATTTAAGTTTGGTTAACCCGATCGGCAATGCCACGATTGGAACCCAAGGCACCGCCGTTACGACGATCGTAGACAATGACAGCACCCTGCAATTCAGCGCCCCTTTCTTCAGTGTCAACGAAAATGGAACGCCGGTTGCAGCAGTGACAGTCACTCGTACTGGTAGTGCTGTCGGTGCAGTCTCAGCTTTCGTGAACTTGTCCGATGGTACTGCTACAGCCCCTGCTGACTACACCACTGGTTTGATCGCTGTCAATTTTGGCAATGGGGATTTAGTATCCAAAACCATCACCATTCCCATTATCGATGACACTTTATTTGAGGGTAACGAAACTGTCAATTTAAGTTTGGTTAGCCCGACAGGCAATGCCACGATTGGAAGCCAAAGTAGCGCGGTGTTGAGCATCATAGACAATGACCCCGCTCCGGTACCTCTAGCTGCGCAGAGAATGCAAAGTAGTCTCACTTTGACAAACGACGAGCTACTCGACGGTGGCCTGCGAAAGAATTCCAGCTTGACAGGATCTCCCGCCCAGGGAACAGCAGATTTGGTGAACAAATTTATCGCCCACGAGGTGGCGATGGGTGCTGGAATCGGAGCCTCTAATGTCGGGATTAATTCCAACTCAGTCCCCAACTTCGGTGTCAGCGATAGCTGGTGGAAGTCACCCACAGACCCGATTGTGGGCAACACAGACCCGAAGCTTATTCCTGGTTTGGTCGCCTTCAACCAATTTGCTAAGTAGGTCTTTTGACTAGCAACTTGCGTTAGTAGGTTTTAACTATTGGTGACAACTTTCTGGCGTTGTCACCAATGTCAAGTGGGAGAGGCAGACAGATTTAAATGCTGCCTCATCCTCGCTTGATAATGATATTTGGATTTGAGACTAAACACCTTTTGCATAATTTTTTGATTTACAGTAAAACGGCAGATGTAGGCGCTTCGCCTGGACGAAGGGTACCCTTCGGAACGCAGATGTATTCCAAAAGTCCTGGACGCATTAAGTCCAAAGAAACCGGGTTTTTTACCTAATCTGTGGGCCACAACACAGGATTTTCCTAAAAAACCCGGTTTCTGAACACCCATGCGACTATTCGAGATAGTTTATGAATGAATGAATAAAATTCAAGTCTAATCAAGCGACGTAAATTAGTTAAATTTACTATTAATAGCTTTGTTTTTGGGCTTTGGCTGCTGCGGTAATTGCCTCGTCGATCGCACTTCGATCGCCCCATTGTCGATCGCACTCAAAGGCCACTCAAATTCATCAACATCGTTGCGGTACTTCACCGCAATATCAGCACCATTAATAATCGCCCCCAACAGCCGCGGCCCCGATTTGTGCGAATCCTCATCATCAGATTCTAGCAACTGATCCGCAGCCTCAGACAGCATACTAGCCAGAGTATAACCAGCCCGCGCCACCAAAATGATACCGTCCGTGTACGGTTCGAGCGTCAGCGCATCATTGCACTCGCTCAACGCCGGAGAATCCACCACCACAAAATCAAAGCGGTTGCGAACATCCTCAAACAATCTCCGCATTTCGCTCGATTCCAGTACCGCCGAAGCCTGCCGCAAAAAGCCCGGACTCGGTACCACATATAAGTTCTCTACCTCTGGAACCAAATGGACGCACTCGCTGATATTGCCGTAATAGTGCAAAGGTTCCACCGCCGCCAAAGGATCGGCGGCGATTTTCAAAGAATCCACGTTAGAAGCCGATCGCAAATCTGCTTCAATTAACAAAGTCCGTTTACCCGATCGAGCCGAGGCAATTGCCAAATTGTAAGCGCTAAAACTTTTTCCCTCCAAAGGTGCCGCCGAAGTCAGCAACACCACCTTTACGGGTTTTTCGCCAATTCGGCGCAGATTAGTCCGCAACCGCTCGTAAAACTCCAAATAAGGCGAATTGGGTTCCAAAGCCAGAGGCATCTCCTCCCCGTAGGAATCAAACACCGTGACTTCAGGCAAAACTCCCAGTATCGGCACTTCTTTCTCCACCAAAGCCGCCCGCACTTCTTCCCAACTGTAAAACTTGCCGTTGAGCATCCCCAACAAAAATATCAACCCGCCGCCCAGCAGCAATCCCACAAATCCGCCCACCGCCAGCATCACCGGCAAACCTCTCTTGCTTGACTCAACATCATCAGTTTTGGGAAGTTGGGCGATTGTCAAACTCCCGGTTGTCTCAGCCACCGCCGCCTCCGCATCTACCAAAGCCGACTGCATCTTATCGTAGAGAGATTTTTTCAGCGCCACTTGCTGCGCCAACCGCGCTTGTTCCAATTGCTTGTTGGGGATTTTTGCGTGCTCCTGGCGCAATTGCTGTTCAATTTTCTCGACTCCTTTGAGTTGCTGCTGCGCCATATCCCGCTGCGTTTGCAAAGCAATCAAATTTTGAGCTAACTGCTGTCTAGCCGGATCTAAAGAAGAGTCTACCCGAATTCGATCGGCACTTCTGAGCGGAGCCGCCACCCCCTTACCGCCGAGCACTTCAGATTGTCGCTGCTGCAACTGCTGCTCGAAAGCTTGTTTTTGTTTGAGCAATTCTACAATTTTCGGGTGTTCCTCCTGCAAGTCGGTGCGGAGAATTTTGAGCTGAGATTCGATCGAAAACAGTTGCACTCGCAGTTGCGCAATAATTGGATCGGCAGACAGTGCTTGAGCCACGTAAGCTTGCTCCACATTCAATCCCAAGCGCTCCTGCAAGCTTTTGAGTTGAGATTCTATTCCTCCCAACTGCACGCGGAGTTGGCGCTGCTGCTGTTGGCTGCCGGTAATCGCTTGCGGCAGTGCACCGCTCTGGGCTGCTAAAATTGAAGTTCCTTCTCGTTTTTCGTAGGCTTCTAATTTTTCTTCCGTCTGTCTGAGTTCCTGAGTGACTTTCGGCAAGCGCTTGTTAATTTGGGCGATCGTTTCTCGCAGTCTAGAAGTATTAATAGTTTGGCTGCGGGCTACCATTTCCTTCATCAGCGCCTCTGCTACCACTTCTGCTTTTTTGCGATCGGCATTTTTGTACAATACTTGAATTAAAGCGCTGGGGTCATTAGTCTTGGTCGGCATCTTTACCTGCACGTCGTCTGTCAGCTTTTTAGCAGAAATATTTACTCTTTTTGCTGTTGGTTCAATCACCCTTTTATCCAGCAGCATATCTTTAGTTATTTCTTGTCCTTCCTGTTGAATTTTAGTCGTAGTCGATGAAAAAATCACGCTCGGTCTGCGGTAAGCCAGCGTACCGGCAGCCACATAAACCGGCGCCTGACTTGGCTGCACGGCCACTACTCCCGAAACGCCCACAGTCGCCGCCAGAGTGGCCAGTCCCACCCACTTGTATTGGTCGAAAGCAATTAAATAACGTTTAACAACTGATAAAGTCATAAAGATTTTAGATTTTAGATTTTAGATTGCGAATTATTAACAAGAAATCCTCATCAATTACCGGATAATCTGTGTTTTCCTGAGGAGTGGGAGCGGGGATGTTGGCACCCTAAACAACACTTTTTAGTCTCATTCAGACGCTTTACCAAATACTAAAAAAGTTAAATCAGGTTCGCGATAACTTGCAACTTCGCGCTTCTAACAACTAACAACTGCCCACTGCCAACTAACAACTGCCCACTGACTACCTACCTATTATTATTATTAGGTGTCGGCCCGAACAGATTTGTCACTCCATTCCTTAACTGCTCAAAGAACAGAATAAATCCCAAACTATCGCGGAAAGGTCGAGTAACAGTATTGATTGCATAACTAACGCGCTCTACCAGATTCCTACCAATCACAATCACATCATTATCTTCCAGCATCGGGTTTTGAGAAATATTGCCCTCCAAAGCAGCTTTAGCATCTATCTTGCGGTTGATAGCTCTACCTTGTTTTTGGTCGAACCGAATCAGAGCCATTTTCCTTAAGTCAGCCAGATTGACCGGCAAGTTGTTGATAGCATCTAAAAACTTGCTGCCATTTTCTACGTAGA
>JAYUGZ010000352.1:0-11689 GCA_043767465.1 Cyanobacteriota bacterium | reverse complement strand
TCCGGTTCTATTGCTTCTAGAAGAAAATCTTTTAGCTTAAATTCTTCTTGCTCTAGGATGACACCTAACATTAAACCCATCCAGAAGCTACGCCATTCAATATTTGTAGCTTCTTGCATTTGGCGCTCAACAATGTCTGGTGCTGGAAATCGCTTTTCTGCTGTGCGAGTCCGCCCAAAGCCAGCTATCCACGTCGTTTGGCTCAAAGGAGGTAATCCTCTAATTCTCAAACTTTCAACCAAGGCTTCCCGTCCAGAAGGGATGGCTAGTAAACGGAATAATTCTGTTTTTCCTACCCCGCGTCCTCCTAGTATTAACAAGATATCGGGTTCTAAAGCATAGCGATAATTTGGAATCGGTAAGAAATTTTTTAAGAACTTCTCCTCATTATCACTTTCGTGCTCAGCCGTCCCCATTCCTGGAGCAATTTTACCGATCAATTCTAGTAGTTTTTGTTGGTTAAGTTCACTCATTTTTTTGATGCTTGTTTATCTACTTTTTTCAAAATTAAAATTAAAAGTTTCGCATAATTTTCTGGCAATATCCTGATAAGGAGAATCAGTCATTATCGTTACAAGGTCTGACAGCCGACTTGATGTTTCAGGCAGCCGACTTGATTCTTCAGGCATTAAATTACGGATAAATAGGGCTATGTCTCCTCGTAGATTTTCCTGATATGGTATAACAAAAGGGGTAAATGGCTCCCCTATATTAGTTTAATTAGGAACAGTTTCATCTTCAGAATAATAGTTATCTTGAAAAATCGTATAGGCTTGTTCTCTAAATTCTGTTAATTCTTGTTCCCTACCTAGTATTCCTAATGCGGGAGCCATCGAATGTACGAGAATTAATGGTAAACGCCGATCGACTCCAGGGCTTGCTAAATGGCGTATTACATGAGTCAGCCCCGCCCAACTTTGGCGTGATTGAGTACCAAAGATGACTGCTGCATGGGAAAGATTGGCAATCGCCAAGCCACCAATATCGTGAAAGCCAGCCCGCGCATCCATCAGAATAAAATCTAAAGGTTTTGCTGCACTTTGTAATTCTTTTAACATATCTCCCATTGTACTTCGCAGTTCACCATCGACGAGGTTCTGAAAATCCAATCGTGCTAATTTTTCTAAGTAATCTTGATCTACTGTACCCGCCGGAAGTAATTTCAGGTCTTCGCCATTATCTCCTAGCAAAGTTGGTTCAGTAAGATTTTTGATATGAATGCTAAGTTTCCAATCGTTTCCTTGAATCTTTTTTTCTAATAAATAATCAATGACACCAGGATTATTGGAGTTGTCTGGTGAAAAAATTGTAGCAAGACCGGGTGCTTCTAAATCGAGGTCAACAATGGCAACTCGATGACCGTTACGGGCTAAAGTTAATGCAGTAGCAACGAGGGTACTGGTTCGTCCCACACCTCCTTTGAAGGAGAAAAAAGATACGATCGCAGGCTTACGCTTTTCATAGACTAATTCCTCTTTCCAAGGTGGTTCACCTACGTTGTTATCTGTCCAGGCCTGTTTAGCAATGTGACGCTCAAGAATATACCATCGAAGCGAATCTGATTCATCATCCCAAGGGGCAAAAACTCTTTCAGCCTTGATAGTATCAATTAGGGCTTTGTAAGCATCATTTTCTCCTGCTGGCAACCATATATCCTTGCCGTAATAATGCCCTAGCTTTTCAGAAAGAAGCCGATCGAGGTTAGTAGTATTAACTTCTTGTGGTTTTTGACCTTCAGATAAATCAATAAAAAGTCTAATTTTTCCATTAACATCACGAATAATGGTTACAGACTGAAGCTTAGGGACAAGTTCAGATACAATGCTGGGTTCACTAAAACATTCCTTTACTCGCTCAAATGTTTCACCAAAAGCAATCGTCATGTGTTAAATATCCTTGCTGGAAATTGAGCCATTTAGCACTAATTTGGGGATGATTTATCGGTAAATTGCTTCGGCACGTTTAACAGCTAACTTTGCTTCTTCCTCAGTCCAAAGCTGAGACTTGGCGTATCTCCTCTCTGGGTGATCTTGAGCTAGAACAGTGCCAGCTATTCTTGAAGCAGGAAGTTGCCGATCCAAAATGGGATAAAGAACCCGCAAGCGTTCCATTGCTCTTCCCTCAAGTTCCTGGAGGTCGTGTCCATACTTTTTTACGGCACCTTTATCATCTTTAAAGTATAGCTCCACAAGTAGTTTAAATGAACATTCCACGACATAGGCAGCAAGGTAAACGGCGTTGTCCCAGCGTTGGGTTTGCAAGAGAATTTGGGCATCCTGTAAATGCCTGCCTGCTGAGTTGGAAAAGGACTCTTGCATTGTCTGTGTAACCAATACTTCGGACAGTTGCAGTATAATCATTTTCTGGATTAGTCCGGTACAGTCCTCCGCAATGTCTACGATCGCCCCCGATACCATCCAAATCAACTGTCGGGAGGAGGATAGCTACACGATGCAGCAGCCCCCTCAGCAAAAGTGTTTGATGCTGAGGGGTATCCCCCTGTGGTTGAATTTCCCCGCACAATTGCCCGCTTGTCGATCGCCAAAGATTAAAATTTTCCGGGGAAAAGTTGCCATTTAATGAAGAAGACTTTAAAATGCAGCAATGTCAATCAAAACTCTTAAGCACCAGCCCTGCAAGCACTAACCTGAAATGGGTCGCAAGTGCCAGAAAGCAGCAACAGCTACCTTTTTTAACTCTTTGAACAGCAAAGCATTGGCAGAAAAACTCAGGGATCGATGGTTGATACATTGCAACGAATGCTTTGCTGGCAATACTACAAATGAATCAAAATTTTTCTGCCCAAATTTAGCACCAACAGATGCCTAGCCCAAACGCCTGCTGCGTAAGGTTTAAGTTAATAATTAGGCTGATTTTCTTGTCTTTAACTACTTGAGGATTCCATCGCATGGTTTCGATTCCTAAAACTCAGTCCAACGTACTCCCTGTATCTGCGCCCAGCTTGACGGCTGCAACCCAAAGCAGCGCCGCTACTGCAACGGGAGTGTGCATCACAGTTCACGGTCACTTTTACCAGCCGCCCCGGGAAAACCCTTACCTGGACGCGATCGAGCGCCAAGCTAGCGCCTCACCCTTTCACGACTGGAACGAACGCATTGACAACGAATGCTACCGCCCGAACGCCTTTGCGCGCATACTCAACGATCGCGGCGAAGTCACGGGGATCGTCAATAACTACGAGTATCTCAGCTTCAACATCGGCCCGACCTTGATGAGTTGGCTGGAACGCTACGATCCCGAAGTTTACCAACGGATTCTAGAAGCCGATCGCAAAAGCTGTCAGCGCCTCAACGGTCACGGAAACGCGATCGCCCAAGTCTACAATCACATCATCATGCCACTGGCGAACGAGCGAGACAAATACACCCAAATTCGCTGGGGGATCGCAGATTTCCGCTCCAGATTCGATCGCGATCCCGAAGGAATGTGGCTCGCCGAAACCGCCGTAGACTACGCCACCCTCGAAGTTTTAGTCGATTCCGGCATCCGCTTCATTGTCTTAGCCCCCTCCCAAGCCGAACGCTGCCGCCCGCTAATCGCGCAAAACCAAGAAGGAAATCAACACACAGATTCTGAATGGCACGAAGTCGGCGGCGGCCAAATCGATCCGACTCGCCCCTACCGCTGCTATTTGAAGCCAGAAATGCGGTTGATGGCTGACCACCAACTTTCCCCGCTGAGCACTCACAACTTTACTCGCGGAAATGGCCAGCATTCGGCAGCCCCAACTGCTAATACTCCCTACATCGATATCTTTTTCTACGACGGCCCGATCTCGCGGGACATGGGCTTCAATGACGTTCTCAGCAGCAGCAACCACTTGGCGGGGCGCTTGGGTCAAGCAGTACGGGGAGACCACCGACCGGCGCAACTGATCTCCGTGGCGACAGACGGCGAAACTTTCGGCCACCACAAAAACAGTACCGAAAAATGCCTCGCCTACGCCTTCACCGAAGAGTTTCCCCGCCGCGGCTGGACGGTGACGAATTATGCTCATTATTTAAGTCAAAATCCCAGCACTTGGGAAGTGGAACTGAAACCAGTGACGGCTTGGAGTTGCTCGCACGGGGTCGATCGCTGGCAAGATGATTGTGGGTGCGGTGGTGGCGGTGGGTGGCATCTCCTATGGCGCCGGCCTTTGCGGGATACTTTGAATTGGCTGCGCGATCGGCTGATTCCGATTTACGAGGAAGCTGGAAGCAAGCTGTTTCGCGATCCCTGGAAGGCCAGAGATGAATATATTGATGTCATGCGCGATCGATCGCCTGCGAATGTTGACAAGTTCCTCGATCGCCATCAAGTGCGCGAACTCGACGCCGCAGAACAGGTAGACGCCCTGCGCCTGCTGGAAATGCAGCGCCACACTTTGTTAATGTTCACTAGCTGCGGCTGGTTTTTTGAAGAAATCTCTCGCCCCGAAGGCGTGCAAATTCTACGCTACGCGGCGCGGGCGCTGGAATTGGCCGAGGATGTTGCTGGTGTTCAGCTAGAACAGGATTTTATCGCATTACTTGACCAAGCACCGAGTAATGTTGAATGCTTTCAAACTGGGGCAGAAGTTTACCGCCAAATGGTCACGACGGCCCAAGTCAGTCTCAAACAAGTAGCCGCCCACTACGCTATTAGTTCTCTGTTTGCCAAATATCCCCGCGAACAGCGAGTTTACTGCTATCAAGCCGAACAGCAAGATTTCCAAATTCAGCGCATGGGTTCGATGACTCTGGCTGTGGGTCAATTGCAGTTAACCTCCGAAATCACGCGGGAAACAGAGCTTTTTGTGTTTGCTGCGTTCCACCTCGGGGGCTGGGATTTCCACTGCTGCATTCAGCCTTTTGGCAGCCGCCGCTCTTACACGATGCTGAAAGAGCGGTTGTTTGGCGTTCTGCAAGAAGCTTCGGCCGCCCACGCGATTCTGGAAATGGTGCGGTTGTTTGGGGATCAGTCGTTTAGCTTGCGGGATTTGTTCGCTGAGGAACGCCACCGCATCGTGCAGTTGCTGAGTCAGGAAAATTTGACTCGCTTGGATCAACTTTACACTCAGGTCTACCGCGAAAATTACGGGGTGATGATGGCTTTCCACCGCGACGAGTTGCCGGTGCCGGTAGAGTTGCAGGTCGCTGCTGAGGTGGCTTTGGGACACCGCTGTTTGACGGCGGCGAAGGCTCTGGAACAGGAAACGGGGGACGCGGAGTCGCTGCTGGCTGATATTGAGGCGATCGCCACTGAAGCGGGCCACCTCCGCAGCCGGTTGAAGGTTCCCGAAGTTAAGCAAATTTTGGAACGGCTGGTTTGGCGATCGCTAGACGCGCTGCTGCAAGCCGGATCGGACGCGGATGAGCGATCGCCTGTTCAGTTGGAAGCTGATATCCTCCACATCGAGCGTTTGATTGCAGTGGGCGATCGGCTGAGTCTGGGTTTGTGTTTGGATCGATCGCAGGAACTGTATTTCGATTCGCTGTACAGTCAAATTGTGCCTCTGTGTTTGGGCTGGCTGCAACGGCGAGCTGCGGTGGCGGGCGAAAACAAGATTGATCCGGTTGCCTGGGATATTGCCCGCTCAGACGGCGGCTGGGAGTTGTCTTCTATCCGCCAGTTGCTGGAGTTGGGTCAAACTCTCGCCGTTGATGTTGAGTGTTGGTTAAATCAATTAAGCCGATCGCTTAAAGATTAGCCCGCATCAATTCCCGCGGTTGAGAAGTTGCCCGATCGACCTTTCAAGGTCGATCGGGCGTGGGGTATCGAAGGAGAGTCGATCGGCACTGAAGCCGTCCCCGAATCGCTGTCCGGGCTCTTTCGCCCGACAGAAAACCGCTAACTTTCTTGGAGTGAGGACTTACGCACCCAGACCAAAGAAACCGGGTTTTTTACCCTTACTGCGGGCTGCGGCGAAGGATTTTCGTAAAAAACCCGGTTTCTTGCCACCCGTGCATAAGTCCTATGAGTTTTCGCTCTACTTCTGTGGGAAGATGAAAAGAATGTCCCCAAAGCCTACAGGTGTTCTGCACTTGCACGCTTTGTAAAGTTTTGAAGAAAGAACACTAATTTTTTAGCTATGAAAATTGGCGATCGCGTTTGCGTTAAAAACTCTGTTGTTGTCTACCACCACCCGGAAAATCGCAGTCAAGCGGTTGAGATTAAGGGTATGGAAGGAGAAATCGTGGCGATTGTTCACGAATGGCACGGCAGACCTGTCAGTGCTAATTGGCCGGTTCTAGTTCAGTTTGACAAAAAATTTCGAGCTCACTTCAAAGAAGATGAAGTCGAAGTCATAGCTGCTAAAGTTTAGCACTCTCAAATACAGCGCCGGAGCCCAAAGACAATATCAAATCCGGTCGTATAAATGTTGTAGAGTTTGTAGTCAGAACTTCAGTCTTTTCTCTGACTTTTAGTCGATCGGCAGGACTTTAGTCCTTACTACAAACCATGTTTTTTGTTTAACTCTTAATGTTTGTGCCGTGCCCGGTTGAACCAACCGAAGATATTCAAATCTCCCTGCATTTTCTGCAATTCCTGCTGGTGTTGCTTAGCTGTAGCGTAATACCACTGACAGTGACGTTCTAGTTCTTCACGGTACTTAATTTCGCCGTAAAACTCGCGAACAATTTGGTTCTGTTGGCAAATTTCGGCTGCTGGGGTCGATTCGGGGACAACGTTTTGCAACTCGTGGGGCAACATGATTGTTTGGGGGCGATTCTGGCAAATATTGGCTGTAATTACTTTAAGCTAACACACTAAATCATACGATTTTAGATTTTAGATCGTATCCGTTTGATGAGGAATGTTATCTGATGAATTTTTGTAGGGGCGGGTTCGCCCAGATATTTGATAAGTATAGACAAATTATATAAACCCGCCCTTTGCCTACAAGTTTAATTTTTATGATTGAGTTTTGAATTTTACATTGTTAAAATTAAAGCTCAAAACTCAATACAAAAACAAATCGTTGCTATCGGCGCTCTTCGGGTTCTGACAACCAGTCAAACAGTGAAGTAGCTTCACGCCGGGAGGTTTTATATTTATGGCCGTCTACTTCCACTACTTCTTTATTCAGGATAGCATCCGAGGTTTTCTCCTTGGAACGTGTATTCGGGTTGAGTAGTAGTTCGTTGTGCCACCAAGCCACCATTAAACCTGCTGCCACGCCGCCGATGACACCAAGGCCAAGACTCACGGGCAGCGAACATCCTACTAAGCGAAACCCAACGGTAAACAACACAAACCAGATCAGAGCGGGGTTAAACCCCTTGGAGTCTCCGTTAAATTTTGCCATGAGCTGCAAGTTGTGTTTGTAATAATACGGAAAGATATTGACAATATTAGCAGACAAGTAAGATTGGCAAGGGTTCTCGCACTGCAACTACTCCCCACAAATCAAATTTAATTGTACCTCTAAGTCTTGCGTTGTATCTACAATGTTTACAGAAATTTGCTCTAATTCTGTAAAAGGTTCTGCTTCTACTTGCTGCGAGCTCAATAGTTCTGCTGTCGCGTCGGCAATATCGCCTGTGCGCTGTTGCAGTCGTTCTCGCAATACTGCCATTGGTGCCGTGCAGTAAACGATTTGCAAAGGCAAGCCGCGGGATTGAGCCAGATTAATTGCATCGGTTCTCAAGTTTTGGCGATCGAACTTAGCATCTAAAATTACATCCCAACCTCGCTGGGCCAGCGTTATCCCCAACTCTAACAATCTACCATAAGTCCGTGCCGTCATTGCATCCGAGTACAAATCTTGCCCGCCGCGTTCATTGACTGGAATTCCGCCTAAATGTTTGCGAACAGCATCGGATCGAATGTGAATCGCCCCAGTACGGCGGGCCAAATATCGAGCCGCTGTACTCTTCCCAGAACCCGACAAACCCGACATCAAAGTTAACTTTCCCCGGCGCGGTTTAGTGTATTCCCAAGCCAGTTTATAGTAATCAGCCGCTGTCTGTGAAATGTGTACTTTTTGGGCAATTGAAACCGAGGCATCATCCAACATCAACGAAGTTACTTTTGCTCTCACATAAGCTTGACGGCTCAAATACAGCGGCAGCAATTGCAGTCCTTCCCAATCGCCTGTTTGTTCGACGTAAGTATTGAGAAAAACATTGCCTAAATCTCTGCGCCCCCGCGATTCCAAATCCATGACTGTAAAAGCCACATCGTACATCACATCAACAAAGCGAAAAGGCTCGTTAAATTCAATGCAGTCAAACAGCAAAATTTTATCTTGCCAAAGAGCGATGTTCCGTAAGTGCAAATCTCCGTGACACTCGCGAATTTTGTTGTTAACTATCCGCTGCTTAAATAAATCATTATTTTCCACAAAAAACGCATCAGTATAATCTTTAGTTTCCTGATACTGTGTCTGAGTCTGCGGCCCGCCGATATATTTTTGCGAAACCTGATAATTGTTATCTATTGCTGTGCGAATCTGACCGACTTCGCCAAATGTGCGAATGTAGCTATTAGTAACGGCCGTGCTGTGAAACTTGGCAACTTCGCGCCCTAAGTCTGCCATAAGTTGCGCGGTCAACAGTCCGCGTTCCAACAAACTGAGGAACAGCGAATCTTGAGGAAATTCCCGCATTTTCAGCGCGTATTCTACAGCAACTTGTGCTGGAGTTAAAGCAGGTGAATCGGTGCCGAGTTGAAACGAATCGCCAGTTTGAACAATTGGCAAAACTTCCAGATAAATTTCCGGTGCTGTGCGCCGGTTCATCAGCAATTCTTGGGTGCAGAAATGCTGCCGTTTCTCCAAAGTCGAATAGTCCATAAAGCCAAAATTGACTGGTTTCTTGATTTTGTAAGTATAATTTCCTGTCAGCAGGACAAAGGAAGCGTGAGTCTGAACTAGCTGCACCGGTTCTGTCACGCCGTGCGGGTAAAACCTTGGCTGCAACATTTGCTGAATCAGAGGTGGGAGACAAGTGTCAGTCATATCGATTTGAGATTTGAGATTTTGGATGTTGTATTGAAGCCGATTTATTATAGAGTTGAGAGTTAGTGTAAACCAAAAATTAGTGATGACAGAAAACAATCAAGAATCCGGTTCCGTGGATGTGTTCGGCGTGGGCAATGCCCTCGTGGACATCTTAGCATTGGTGGAAGATGAATTTGTAGTCGGACACGGGCTGAATCGTGGCGCGATGACGCTGATGAATTCGGAAACCCAGGGGGGTATTTTGCACGATTTGGAGCACAATTCGCTGCAAATGCGATCGGGGGGTTCGGCCGCAAATACGATGATTGGCTTGGCTCAGAGCGGCGGCAAAGGGTATTATTCGGGGAAGGTTGCTAAGGATACTAACGGCGAATTTTACCGCCAAGATTTGCTGGAGGCGGGGATTGATTTTAATGTGCATCCTGCTACTGAGTCCCATGGGCCCACAGGTACTTGTGTCGTGCTGACTACGCCGGATGCAGAGCGCACGATGTGTACTAATTTGGGGGTTTCTACTACTCTGGCGGTGACTGATATTGATGTCGATCGCCTGTCTCACTGCAAGTACAGTTATGTTGAGGGCTATCTTTGGGATGCGATCGAGCCCAGAAAGGCTAGCATTGAGACGATGGAACAGTCTAAGCGTCTGGGTGTGAAGGTGGCTTTTACTTTTTCCGATGGCTTTTTGGTCGATCGATTTGCGGATGATTTTCACAAGGTGGTTTCGGAATATTGCGATGTAATTTTTTGCAATGCTGATGAAGTTCGGAGCTTTTTCAAGGAGGAATCTCTGTCAGAGTGTGCTCAGAAGATGAGCGAGATTTCGGATTTAGCTTTTATCACGAATGGGGATAAGGGCTGCATGGTGGTGGAAAATAAACAGATTGTTGATGTGGCTGGATTTCCCGTAAAGGCGATCGATACTGTGGGTGCTGGAGATGCTTTTGCTGGCGGTGTTTTGTTTGGAATTACTAATGGTTTGAGTGCTACACAAGCGGCTCGTTGGGGCAATTTCTTAGCTTCTATGGTGGTGCAAATTCATGGGCCTCGTCTTGAGGGTTCCCAGGCTCATTTGCTGAATCAGGTGATTTCTGGTTAGGAATTAAAATGCAATACGCTTGGCTTAACACTATTTATGCCCCGGAGATCCCCCTAAATCCCCCTTAGGAAGGGGGACTTTGATCGGAATCTTGTCCCCCCCTTCTTAAGGACGCAAAACACTCTTGTCCCCCCCTTCTTAAGGGGGGTTAGGGGGGATCTAGGACTCAGTTTCAGACCGAAAATTTGTACTATCTTCAACATTAATTTGCACATCAGCCAACAATGGTAACTGAGAATAACTGCAAATCTGTTCTGGATAATTCCACACTTTCAGATATCCATCAACTCCCGAAATTGCGATCGCTGCTGCATCCAAATCCCCAGCTTGACAACCATGATAATGCGCTCTGAGCAACGGCTTAATATCCTCGATATCTTGCCATTCCGATTCAGGTTTGAGGGGAATGCTGATAAAATAGTGGTAAGCTTGGCGGTGTGCGGTGCGAAAGTTTTCGGGATTTTGATTCAACAATCTGTCGCCCTTTTCGCGCACTAACGGATGCAACTGGTAAGACGATCGCTGAAAATCATAATACAGCAATTGTCGGCGTTTGAGAGCAAAGATAATATTTTCTTTAAGTTCGTACTTGCTAACTTCCGGCATTTGAGCCGCAATTCCCGCAAAATTCAGCGGATCTTCTGCGGTTTGATAGACAGAAATTCGGCTTAAACAAGTTCGCTCAATCTCGCTAAGACGGGCGATTATTTCATCGAGCAGACTCTCAATCGGTCGAGTTAGCAACCAGTCTCTATTTTGCAAGAATTTGCTGACATTGCCTTGATATTCGCTGTCATCGCGAATCAATGAGGCTATTAGTTGCAAAGCTGCGGGATGTCCTTGATAGCGGTGGGCAAGTTCGGTCAATTCTTCAATTGTACCGATTAAATTAAATGATGTCAATAGGTCAATAGCGGAATTATTTGTTAGTCCATCGAGACTAATTTAGCGAGTAATTGTTGGCGGCAATTCTGCTAAGGTTTCGCGGCTGATAAATATGATTTTACTCTGATGTGCTGTTTCTATAAGTAGTTTGAATAACCAAGCGTATTCGGATTGGGTTTCGGAAAAATATCCGGCTGTTTCGGCTCGCCCAAATTGCCAAATCGTTTCTACGCGATCGCACACAATTAAGCACGGTTTATTTTTGAGCAATTTTAGCAGTTGTTCGATCTTTTGGAATGAGTGCACTGGGGCGGCACTTGATGCATTTTGGATCGGAAAAGTTGTATCTACGGAGGAAAGTGCAGATATGAGGGAATCGAGAAACCAATCAAATTGAGGTGCTTGGTTTTTGACGAATTCCAATGATTGCCAAGCTACGGCGACAAAGGGATTGTTTTCTGTTTGAAGTTGGCGGATGAGTTGACTGATGAGGGTTGTTTTGCCGATTCCGGGTAAGCCGACAAGGGCGATCGCATTTGGGGGTGGATTTCGGTTGTCTAGGTTGAGTAGCAGGGTTTTGAGGGTGTTGAGGTGGGATGTGCGATCGAGCCAATTCCAGACTGGGGGTATGTTGTCGGGAAGTGCGAATGTGCGATCGGTTTGGGTGTCTAGGGCGATATCTGCGATCGCTGCGGCAAAAAGTGGTTCTGTTTTTATATTTTTGTAGCCTTCAGAAATGTATTCCCAGTTGTCTATTT
>JAYUGZ010000351.1:0-11695 GCA_043767465.1 Cyanobacteriota bacterium | reverse complement strand
TCCACAACAGACGCAATAGGAGACGTGGGCTTTGTATTCTCGATCGCCAGTTGAGACAAAACCGCCGCAATTTGCGAAGTTTCCGACAGCAAGCTAGGCGGTGAAGTGGGATTGAAGGGCGAAGGGCGGAAATGGTTGGGCACGACTACCACAAAGCCGTACCGCGCGACAAGGCTAGCGTAATCTGAGTAAAATGATTTATCGACAAGCGCACCTTGCAATAACAGTGCGATGGGAAAAGAGTAATTGCCCGAACTAAGATCCGATGGTTTGGGATAATAAATGTCTGCTAAATCGTTATTAGCAGATATCGTGGTGCTGTAACGATCCGAGCCGTCAAATTGCGGCGAGTAATCGAGCGTTACAGCGTAGGTTTTGCCGCTGATGGCAACAGCAACAGGAACAGCAATTGCACAGATGGTAAATATGTCTAGTGCCGATAGAAAGGAAGCGCTAAAGTGCATATTTATTGTGGGTTGAGAGGGCGTATAGACGAATGACTCCCAAATCCTTGAGAATCTCATCTTTCATCAAATGTTATCGCAACAACAGCTCCCACTCACAGCTTCGTAGTTATAACCGCCACCAGGCAAGCAGTGTAGAGGCAAACTCCAAGGAGCGTGCGATCGCGATGAGTCTGCAAACCCTCGTTAAACAAGAGTTCAATTTCCGCTTGAAAGTCTGGCATACTTGTTGCATTGCTGCATCAGTCTGAGGGATTTCTTAATGCGGCGGTGGCATCCGGTCGTAGTCCGGGCGATCGTTACAGATTAGCTGAGTCGCTAAGCGCTGTCCCTGCGTCGTGACGCTAGCCTGAGTGTGCCAACCATAAGAACCGTTAGCTCAATCAACAAAAAGGTAGAGGGAATGTTGGGCTTATTGGCATAAAGTAAAAAGTGTCAGCCAAGTATTTAAAGTAATGACAAATACAGCATTCGATCAAATATTCCGGGATAGCAACGGCGAAATTGTTGTGGCTCAGCCGCCAAACCTACCGCTGATTGTCACGATAGCAGCGAGTTTGCTTAAACTTGTTTTAACAACAGGTGAAATCTATACAGCGTTAGACTTGGTAGCTTTTGGCTCCTTGTTTACTTGGGCGTGGGAGGAATTATTTCAAGGTGTAAATTATTTTCGGAGAGCGCTAGGTTTCTGCGTACTGATTGGGGCGATCACGTTAAAAATTCTCAACTTATACTAATAACCGTTCAAGGCGCTATTGCTCAAACAGCGACAATTACCTCGGCAATACATTAGATTGACTCCGCGTGTGTTAAAGGAAGTGGCTTGTCCGGCAAACTGCGATGGAGTTATCGGGGCGATTGTCGAACGGCATCCTGTTGTAATGGTATACGGTGAGCTACTTCGGGCGTGTGCTGGGAAAGTTGAGAGTGTTGCATAGCTAGTAAAAGTATAGTCATTTATTGCATGACATGGGAGGCGTTAAGTCCCTCCCCCTTCCCTTTCACTTTGAGCGGATCGACCCGCCTCGGCTGAACTACGCAGCTCCCTATCCCATTGCGGAACGCATTTGGGATTGCTTTTCTGAGGATATTGTACGCTGCATTCACATCGGAATTAATTAGCTGACCAGTCGATGTTTTGTACAAACCCCGCTTAATCCGCTTACCAGTAAACACAGGCTCTTTTTCGGTTTTTCCATAAACAGGAATTGGGTCTAAACCTAAAAAACTGGAGCGGGATGTGTAGGATTCTTCCTGCACAATTACTGTGATTCCCGCCAACCGAGCTTTGTACTCCAACATTTCAATTAATCGAGAGTGAGGAATACTAACAAAGTTTTGATTTTTTTTCTTCCCTAACTCGATTTCTGTTTTCCACTGCGCGTTCTTGCCAATTACTAGCGTCCCAATCTGCTTGGTGAGCAAAAGGTTAATAATTAGACGGCTAGCATGATGTAAGTAATTATCAACTTTTTGATTGCGACAGCGAGTTAAGCGCTGAATGCGGGGCGAAGTTTTGCGATTCCCTTTTAACTGGGATTGCAATCGTGCTTTCCGCTTATTGTAAAACTGGTTAATCGATTTCAATGGTCGCCCGTTAATCAACAAAGGGATAAATCCCGGTTGATTTGAAGTTAACGCCACTAAATTATCCAGTCCTAAATCAATACTAGCTACAGAATTAGCGTTGCCAAGGGTGGACTCCGGTTCACTTCGACTACGCTCAGTACAAGCATCATAAATTACCTCAATTACATAGGAATCACATTTCGGAACCAGCCTAATTTGGCAAACCTGGTGGGGATTGACTTGGGTTTTAATTAAAAGTTCTGTACCCGAAAGTTTAATGATTCCTTTCTTCAACTGTTTGCTGCTAATTGCTTGAATCGTGTAAACGAGAAGGTTTCGCCCTTTAGTCTTATCTTTGTACTTTGGCAATTTTGGGCGACCCGTGAATTTTGAAGAGTCAGCTTTGTAAGCTTTAACGGCTTCAAAAAACGATTTCCAATTCTTGTCTAGCACCATCAAGATTTGCTGACTTACTTTAGCAGGCAAAGCCTTATATGCTTCGTGAGACTTCATCAATCGGTTCATTTCGTTATAACTGACATAACCCCATCCATAAATAAAGCTCTGACGAATGACGTAATTGGCGGCATTGTAGAGGTTTTTGGACTTGAAAGCTAGTTCGTCTATTTGGGCGAAACGGTGTGACGTTGATTTAATGATGTGCCTCTCTGTTAGTTGCATTTGAGACTTGCGTTTTTTGGGCTATGCGTATTCCTTGTTCAACACTCACAACAATATAATACCATTATTGTTTATAATTGCTTATAAACTCAATGAAGTTTTACAATACTTACTGCTTTGCTGCACCAGTTCGAGGGATTGCTTAACGCGGCGGTTGGGGGCGAGCGTCGCTCTCAACCGCAAAGCGGTGCTAACGCGGTAAAGGCGATCGAATCGGTTTTGAGGAGGAACATTCATCTTGACCCATCTAGAAGCATTTTCTTTACTCGCTAACTCGGCAAATAAACAAACAGCCTGAGCCGAGAAATACCATGTACCATCGTCAAATTGGATAGCCGGCAATTCTTGGTCTAAATCATCAAATCGAAAAATTGTTAATTTTATGGTTTTAGTCAAATCTGATTAATATGATTAAATCATATCTGACTAAAACTAATAATGAGTATTTGTGCTTAATTTTGAGACAAAACTTTCAGGCATGGCGAAGCGGGGAAGTCCGAATCGAATTTAGGGGGTTTCGGACGCTTTTTTTGTCAACTCCACACAATTGCAGCCAGCTCACTTTTTGTAGAACGCTAGTCGTAGCGTTCGCACTAATTGAGAATGCCTGCAACTCCCGCATACTAAGGCTTACAAGATAAATACTTAAGCTTTGGGGTAGTAGGGGTCGTGGGTTCAAATCCCGCCGCTCCGATTGTAGTGTAAACCTTATGGCATAGCCATTTAGGAGTCTCACTTAATTCCCGGTTAACGGTTTCCACTCAAAATCCACCGATCGGGTTTCTGAGTCTAACCAAAAAAAGGGCTAACCACCCTAACATTAAGATTTATGTCCCACTACCGTAGGTTTCCCCTACGGTTTTTTTATTGGTTGAGGTGCGGATTGCTAGTGCGAGACGATCGCGAGCCACACCAAAATTTTGCACTACAAATATGCTACAAATAGAAGGTAGCTCGTGTCTCCGCAGGAGGTTGCCTCGTGACAAATCCCAATCTTCCCCACAATTTCAACTTAATAGTGCCCGCAGGAACTCAAATTGTCACCAAAATTGAGGTCAAAAATCCCGGCGGCGACCAATCTTGGAAACAGGGCGCAGTAGGTGTCATTGTCAAATCGCCTACAGACAATTCCCACGCCTATTTAGTCAAACTTCCAGACGGAACAGAAGTTAGTCTGCGGCGACACGAATTCAGCATCCGCAAACAGTTTCAAAGCGAAGGGTTGGAGTCAGGAGGAGATTTTCTCGCCGAATACAACCTCTACGATTCTGTTATTTATCGCTGCATTGTTGGTTCCAGAGCCTACGGTTTGGATAACGAGCAATCTGATACAGACAGACGCGGGATTTACCAGCCGCCGGCAATTCTTCATTGGTCGCTTTACGGCGTTCCAGAACAATTGGAAAACCAGGAAAATCAAGAATGCTATTGGGAACTGCAAAAGTTTCTAGTTTTGGCGCTCAAAGCTAATCCCAATGTGCTCGAATGTTTGTACACGCCTTTGGTAGAAACTCTTTCTCCTGTAGCACAAGAATTGCTGCAAATTCGGGAAATCTTTCTTTCTCAATTGGTTTATCAAACATACAATAGTTATGTTTTGTCTCAATTTAAAAAAATGGAGCAAGACTTGCGGAATACTGGGGAAGTGCGATCGAAGCACGCGATGCACTTGATTCGGTTGCTGCTGTCAGGAATTACGGTGCTTAAAGAGGGGTTTGTCCCGGTGCGGGTGCAGGATTATCGATCGCAATTGCTGTCAATTCGCAATCAGGAAATCTCCTGGGATGAGGTGAATCGCTGGCGGTTGAGCTTGCACGCAGAGTTCGATCGCGCTTTTGCTGATACTAAGTTACCAGAACGTCCTAATTACGAGCAGGCTAATCTGTTTTTGATTAAATCGCGTCAAAGTGCGATCGGAAGTTGATTTATAATTCGGCGATTGAAATCGCTTCTTGTCAAACAAAGTCCGCCTCCGCGGACTGAAAGAATTGATAATTGTTATTTGTAAATTTTGAAAAATTATGGTAGAATACATCTCTGAATTAGTCAAGATTATCTCCGATCGACCTGATCCGCTGTTGTTTGCGACTGTCAGCGGCTCGCACTTATACGGTTTTCCTTCCGCAGATTCTGACTTCGACTTGCGGGGAGTACATATCTTACCGCTACCGAAAGTTATTGGACTGATTTCGGGAGACGAAACAATCGAAGTTTCAGAAGTTCGGGAGGGAATGGAACTGGATTTAGTCACTCATGATATTAAGAAGTTTCTGGAGTTGCTGTTGAAGCGCAACGGCTACGTGTTGGAGCAACTGTATTCGCCGCTTATAGTTTATAGTAGCAAGGAACATGAAGAGTTAAAGGAGCTCGCCTCGAACTGCATTACCAAGCACCACAGTCACCACTATCTCGGTTTTGCTCAAACTCAATGGCGATTGTTTGAGAAAGAAAGCCCGCGTCGGGTGAAGCCGCTGCTGTACGTTTACCGGGTGTTGCTGGCGGGGATTCATTTGATGCAAACGGGGGAAGTTGAGGCGAATTTGGTTAAGCTTAATGAAAAGTTCCAGTTACCGTATATTCCCGATTTGATTGCTCGCAAGCTGGCTGGTGCGGAAAAGTCGGTGCTGGAGGATACGGATATTGCATTTTATCACCAGGAGCGCGATCGGCTAATTAATGTATTAGAAGAGGCCAGTTTTAACAGTCATTTGCCATCAAATCCTAATGCAAAGATTGCTCTCAATGATTTTTTGGTAAAGGTGAGAATGGCATCTTTGAACTTTTCCGCGTCTAATTCGTAAGGTGCTATAATCTTTTTGAGGACTGAAGTCGTCACTACAAATACGGACATCAATTAAGTTCGTAGTAAGGACTTTAGTCCTTAAAGATGAGGACTGAAGTCCTCACTACAAACTTAAATCGTACCTGCGCGGCGTGTAAACCCAAATATCTCCAAACTTCCGAGGAATAATCCGAGTTTGACTCGAACCGACAATTACTAAAGTTCTCATATCCGCGTCTTCCGGCTGGAATTCACCCAACGTACAAACGCGCACGGATTGGCCCGGGCGGCCGAGGTTTCGCCCCAAGACAACCGGGGTTTTAGCATCGCGAGTTTCTAACAAAATCTCGATCGCCCTTCCCAATTGCCAAATCCGCTGTTTCGAGATTGGATTGTAGAATGCCATAACTAAATCCGCCTTTGCAGCAGCCGAAATCCGCTGTTCTATGACTTCCCAAGGCTTGAGAATATCCGAAAGCGAAATCACACAAAAATCGTGTCCGAGGGGCGCTCCGATCGCAGCAGCGGCCGCCTGCATCGCAGAAATCCCCGGTGCTACCCGAATGTCAATGCCTTCCCATTCGGGTTTAGCGTCAAAGTCGATCGCCTCAAACACCGCCGCAGCCATCGCAAAAATCCCCGGATCTCCCGACGAAACCACGGCGACGGATTTACCGGATGCTGCTAAATCTAAAGCAAAACGCGCGCGATCGATCTCTTCCCGGTTGTCGGAATCGTGCCTGTTTTGTCCTTCCCGCAGAGTTCCGGCTAAGTCGAGATAGAACTTGTAACCTACCCAATCCGTGGCTTCCCGCAGAATTTCCTTAACTTCCGGCGACATCCAAGCTGCGCCTCCGGGGCCCGTACCGACGATCGCCAGTTTGCCGCGACTAACGCCGATCGCACTTGAATCGATCGGTTCGGTAGCAAGTGCGATCGCACAACTAAAGGCGTTTGTGCGATCGTATCCCATTAACTGACTGTTTTCGCCCGCTGCTGTCTGGCTAATTTGGGCGGCGGTGACATCAAAACTGGAATTATATTGTATTAATTTAACTGTGTCGAATTCCACAAGTTCGGGAAGATTCAAAAAACGAACTGGGACTTTGAAAAATTGGCTAATTGCTGATAAAGTCGGATTTCCCATCTCATGTTTTAAGGCAAAAAATCCGGCGACTGAGGCTGCTGCTAAATCGGCATTTTCTAAGATTTGCTGCACATAGGAAATTGCTATTTCCGGCTCAACATAGGAGAGATTTGTGAGTGCAAATGCGGCAATTTGCGGGTGGTAAACTAAACAGTCGGCTGTTGGTACAATGGCTTTTTCGGTGACGCGGATGGTTAATTTGGCTGCGGGGGCGATCCTCTCCGTTGGCGTAGCCCCCGTAGGGGCGGGCTGCGCTAACGGCAAATTGCTCTGGGAAAGCCAGTTTGCAGCGCCTTCTAGCTGTACTTTCGCCCCGGCGAGCAAATTTGAAATAAAAGTCTTCGCATCCTCTGGATTCGCCAAATAATAGCCTTGGGGAGGACTCAGCAGGGCGGTGCGAAAGCGGATATCTCCGGTGGTGGTGATGGCGGGTTGTACGCCGAGGGCTGCTGCAATTTCTCTGGCTAAGTCGTTGACTCCGTGTAAACCTCCCAGCAGCGGTACAACGGCGCTTCCATCTTCGGCGACTGCTAAGACTGGGGGTTCGGCGCGTTTGTCTGACAGCAGTGGGGCGAGGGTGCGGATGATGATTCCGGCGGCGCAGATGGCGATGATTGGGGTTTCTGTGGCGAATAGTTCTCGCAGGGTTTCGCCGAAGTTGCTAAAGTTGATGTCTGTGTCGGATGTGCGATCGACTAAACCGTAAATCTGGGAACCTGGGAAGACTGTGGAGATTGTTTGGGCGATCGCTAGGCTGTTTTGACCTAAGATAATTATGGCGGGAGTAACTCGATTCACTGTTTTAAATATGGCTATATTTGGATTGGTTTAATTATTTTAATCTGTTGTTACTTCAATAATACATATTTGACGACAGCAAGAAGGCGCGTTAGGCTTGCGCCGCGCGATAGGGCTCTTGTCGCGAAGGAAGAGAAAGAAGAGAAGTTGATATTTTTTTGTGTGTCAGTGGCACAAGCATCTTTTATGTAATTTTCTGGATTAGTCTATCATACCAAATCTGGCTTTAATATCCTGTTTCTTTTTTGGTCGGCGGAGGCAGACATTGAAAAGGTTACTGTGTGGTTTTTTTAGTTTATTTTATGTAGCGAGTCATAATTATTAGGACACGGCAGTGCCGTTTCCCTACCTGTTAAGATTTTGCTGGCTATTTTTCATTAAATTAGGTTAATTGTACCTCATATCTGTAAGGAAACGGCGCTGCCGTCTCCTGGCTTCTTCGATACGAGTGGAAAACAAACATCCTAGATAGTGTTTTTCGCTACATTCTGCAAAGCCGTCACCGTCAACAATGGTAGGTAAAACTACAATAGACAGCTTTGCAATCGGCTGGTAAATAACTTATGAAACCTCGAATCATTGTTTGCGGGTTGGGCCACACAGGACACAAGATTTTTTGTTTGTTGAGACAGCAAGGGGCGATTGTGGTTGGTATTAGCGATCGCCCAATTCGCAGCGAAACTTCTGAGGTGGTTGTCGGCAATTTGCAAGCAGCTTCTACTTTGTTGGCGGCTGGCATTCAAAAAGCCCACACTTTAGTCATTGCAGGTAATGACGATGCTATAAATTTGGCAGTTTTGATGCAGGCGAGGATTCTCAATCCTCAAATTCGCATCATTAACCGATTGTTCAATACTAGCTTGGGCGACAGAATTGACCACACTTTGCCCGAGCACGCTTCGATGAGTGTTTCGGCTTTGGCTGCTCCGGTTTTTGCCTTTGCTGCTCTCGGAAATCGGGCGATCGGACAGTTGCGTTTGTTCGATCGCACTTGGCCGATTCACGAAGAGTATATCGATGAAAATCATCCCTGGCTCGATCGCAAACTCAGCGATTTGTGGAACGATCGATCGCGAATGTTGATTTATTACCTCCCGGCTGCTAACAAAACTGATTTAGTATCGGCGGTGCTGGCGGGCCGGCGATGTCAAAAGGGCGATCGGCTAATTGTGGCCACTCAACCGACTATCCGCAGCCCCCAAAAAACTTTAGTTCAAAAATTCCTTAAAATCTTAACTAACCTGCGCCGATTTCAACAGCACAGCCAAGCAGCAGTAATTGTTGTACTGACGCTGCTAGCAATGATTGCAGTTGCTACTGTCACCTATATTTGTGTTGACGATAATATCTCAGTTATCGATTCTCTCTATTTTTCAGTCGGGATGATTACCGGAGCAGGAGGTTATGAAAAAGTTGCCGAACAAGCTCCCGATAGCATTAAATTATTTACAGTTGTGATGATGTTAGTTGGAGCGGGAATCATCGGCATCTGCTACGCGCTGCTCAACGATTATGTATTGGGAACTCGCTTGACCGAATATTGGGATGTGGCGCGAGTTCCGCAGCGCCATCATTACATTATTTGCGGACTTGGCGGCATGGGAATCCAAATTGCTAAAGAACTGCACACTAACGGTTACGATATTGTGGCGATCGAGCAAGATCCGAACAGCCGCTTTCTGAACACGGCTCGCTCTATGCAAATTCCAGTAATTCAGGGAAGTGCCAGTTTGCCCGCAACTCTGGAAGCTGCCAATGTTAAGCAAGCATCTGCACTTTTGGCGGTAACAAGCAGCGATATGTCCAATCTAGAAATTGCCTTAACCGCTAAAGGATTGGCACCAAAACTGTCGGTAATTGTCCGCAATCAAGACTCGCATTTTGCTTTGATGGTGCAGCAAGTTTTTGAGTTTGAAGGAGTTTTGAACCCGACGGAATTAGCGGCTCCTGCTTTCGCGGCGGCGGCGATTGGAGGCAGAATTTTGGGCAACGGGATGACTGCTGACAGTCTGTGGGTTTCCTTGGCAACATTGATTACTCCCAAACATCCTTTCTGCGGCCACCGCATTCAAGATGCTGCTAAATCTGCTGATTTTGTGCCTCTTTATTTGGAAACTAATTGTCAAACTATTCACGGCTGGGATTTGCTGAATTGTTGTCTAAGTGCGGGGGATGTTTTATATTTAACGATGCCCGCAAATCGGTTAGATCAATTGTGGAGAACGACTTCGGAATTAATTAAAAGTTAATGGTTTTACGCGGGAATTTATGTTGCCGATCGCCCAATTGCACCTACAAACCTGATAAACTGGGGCCTATATAGTAAATAGGACTCACACCTAACCGGATTGCTTAGCCGAAGTTCGAGTATAAATAACTAACAGACTCTCAATTAGTTGCGTTTTAGCATGAGAAAATTTTTAGGATTAGTTGTGTTTGGGATGATACTGGCGATCGCCTCTGTAGCTGTGGCCGCTCAACCTTTGTCCGTCGCCTATCCTCCCGCCAACCACAAAACAATCGCCGATCGCATTTTTCTGATCGGTACAGCCCCGCCAACCGGACAAGTATCGGTAAATGGCCAGCAAATTGCGCGCACCGCAGCCGGCCATTTCGCCCCGACTTTTCCCCTGCAAATCGGCGAAAATGTCTTTAGCTTGCGTTACGACAATCAGCAAGTCCTCCTCAAGGTGACGCGCGAGTCGAATCAGCCGCAAGTCCCCGCAGGCTTGGCTTTTGCCAAAGATTCCCTGACGCCGAAAGTCGATGTCGCCAGTTTACCCGGGGAATATATCTGCTTTGGGGCGATCGCTCCGGCGAATGCGCGAGTCGCGGTAAAATTGGCTGGGGTTGATATTCCTCTAAAAGCGCGATCGCAAGTCGAACTCCCAGACAACAAATCAGTCTTGTTAGGTGAAAACTCCCCCATCAAAAAAGGCAGCAGCGAACAGTATCAAGGCTGTGCCAAAACTCCTGAAAACTCTGTCTCATCGCAGAAAAAAGTGGATTTAGGAGTGCCATCATTTGAGCTAACAATGAACGATAAAACTATCAGCCAACCAGGTACTGGCAAGATTTCTATCCTCTCTCCCGCCGATTTAGAAGTAGCAGAAGTCACAGCAGATCCGGGTGTTGCCAGAACCGGGGCGAGTACAGATTTCTCTCGGATGACACCGCTACCCAAGGGAACCCGCGCCACAGTTATCGGGCGCGAGGGAGAATGGATTCGGCTCGATTACGGCGCTTGGATCAAAGCATCGGAGGTGCGAATTGTCAAGGATGCAGTGCCTGCGCGATCGATTATTCGCAGCGCCAGGTCGCGTCAAATTTCCGGTTGGACAGAAGTTTTATTTCCCTTAGAAATACCAGTCCCAGTCACAGTACAAGAAGGTGAGCGCACGTTCACTTTAACGCTGTACAATACCACTGCTCAAACTGACATTATTCGCCTCGACGATGACCCCGTAATTGCGCGTTTGGCATGGCAACAAATCTCGCCGCAACAAGTACAATATACCTTTAATCTCAAATCTGCCCAGCAGTGGGGATATAAATTGAGATACGAAGGCACAACTTTAGTGCTGTCTTTAAAACATCCGCCGACAAATACCAGCGCCGTGCCGATTTCTGAGGAAAAACCACTGTCAGGAATTAAGATTCTGCTCGATGCCGGACACGGCGGCCCGCAGGATTCGGGTGGTGTCGGCCCCACAGGCTACCGCGAGAAAACAGTCGCTTTAATTGTGTCGAAATTGGTGCGGGAAGAATTGGTAAATCGTGGCGCAAATGTGGTAATGACGCGGGTGGAAGATGTCGATTTGGATTTGCCGCCGAGGGTAGAAATGATTCAAAAAGAAGAACCTGCGATCGCAATTTCAATTCACTACAATGCTTTGCCCGATAACGGCGACGCCATCAATACCAAAGGCGTTGGCGCTTTCTGGTTTCACCCGCAAGCCCACAGTTTGGCAATATTTTTGCACAATTATTTAGTTGCCAAGTTGAACCGTCCGAGCTATGGTGTATTCTGGAACAACCTAGCCATGACTCGTCCTGCGGTTACTCCATCTGTTTTAATGGAATTGGGATTTATGATTAATCCCGAAGAGTTTGAATGGATTGTGAATCCGACAGAACAGCAAAAGTTAGCTTCTGCGATCGCCCAAGGTATTACCGAATGGTTTGCCTCGGTAAAATAAAAGTTCGTAGTAAGGACTTCAGTCCTTCCCCAAAAAATCGTAGTAAGGACTTCAG
>JAYUGZ010000350.1:0-1833 GCA_043767465.1 Cyanobacteriota bacterium | reverse complement strand
CAAACTAATGCTGTAATTGGAGAAGCTTTGATTTCGGCGATCGATGATGTCGGTTTGCCGTCAGGATGTTTGCAGGTATTGCCACCGGATCGGGGCGCTTCGATCCGGGATTTGGTGACTCAAGATCAATATCTCAATTTAATTATTCCCTACGGTAGACCGAGTTTGGTGCAGCAGGTGGTAAGGCTGTGCACAGCGCCGGTGTTGCGATCGGCAATGGGCAATTGTTACCTCTATTGGTCGCCGACTGGTAGTTTGGAGATGGCAAGGTGGATGATTTTGGACAGCCATCAAAGCGTGCCCGATCCGGTAAATGCGATCGAGAAAGTGCTGATCGATCGCAATCAAAAGCCTTCTTCTTTAGTCAGGCTGTGGAACAGTTTAAAAGAAAAAGGCTTTCAAATTAGCGGAGACGCGGATCTCGTCGCAGATTTCCCCGAGTTGAAGCTGGCGGAACCCTACGAGTGGACTCAACCTTATTTAAACAAAACCATCGCGTTTAAAGTTGTTGATAGTCTCGAAATTGCGATCGGCTGGATCAACCGCTACAGCAGCGGCCACGCTGACGCCATCGCCACTGAATCTTACCTAGAAAGCCGCCAATTTGCTCTGGATGTCAACAGCGCCTCTACTTTTATCAATGCCTCGCCTCGGTTTTGGCGCTATCAAAATCGGGGAGATGCGATATTTTTGGGAATGTCCAACCAAAAAGGCTATCGCCGGGGATTGATCGGGCTAGATACGCTGACAACAATTAAAGAAATTGTTCAAGGTAACGGACTTTTTTAGCTGAGTTACATCCGGCGGTTTTGCTGTTGAATACAATTTAAGGCAGAGCATCTTTTTCTAACAAAGTTTGAGCGTTCGGACTTCAGTCCTACAAAGTTTGAGCGTTCGGACTTCAGTCCTATCCGTCGGCTTTTAGTTGACAAAAACTAACAGCAGTAATACAATAACCAACTTTTATTGTAGGTGGTTAAGCGGAGAGAATAGAAGATAAGATTCAAAATCTATAGAAATAGGATGTATTTTAGCGACTCGATTTGATTTGCTATACAGATTACTGAGAATTGAAATCTGCCAATAATTACTTTTTTATGATAAGTATAAAGTGTCTGAACAACTATTGTAAATTTACTCAAATAATGATTAGCCAATCCTAAATTCTCCTAAAATAGATATAATTAAAATAGGAAAAAAATCTGACTGAAATTACGGTGTGATTAGCAAACAATGAATTCAGAAAAAATGCTCATTTCTTCAGACGAGACTGTCGATCGCGAAACGCTAATTAACCAATCGACGTACATTAAAAAATTGCGTCCGCTGCTGCCACCAGAGGCCTTTGAACCAGATCCTAGCAAGTTAGGAATTCTGCTAATCAATCTAGGAATTCTCTTGCTGGGATGGGGAATTGCCGACTATCTCGATCGCTGGTCTGTGTATTTTTTATGGCTTTACTTACCTTTAGCCGCGATTATGGGTAATAGTATCATAGTTTTGCTATTTAGCTCCCACGATTTGATGCACGGTAGCGTTCAGAAAAAGTCTCGCCTGACTTATCCGATCGCCTTTTTAGGCCTAAGTATGCTATTGATGCCGCCTACTCAGTGGAAATCGCTGCACAACCTCGTACACCACAATACCACCAATTCCTTAGCAGACCCCGATCGCAATTACCTGCACCAGCAACCCGATACTTGGGGAAAATGGATTCAAAATCTATTTGTACCGTCGGTAGAAGTCAATCGGCTGTGGTTGATTGTGGGAATGGCTGGATCGTGGGCGGTGCATAACTTCCGCAACGTGTCCTCGGTGTTGTTATTCAACGAT